>CALWAV010000018.1 GCA_944375745.1 uncultured Merdimonas sp. | reverse complement strand
CCGCCTCTGTCAGAGGAACCGGTTTGGAACCCGGTCCAACAAAGCCGGTCACACCTCTGGTGTTGCGCACCACATACCAGGTGTCGTCATTCATGACCATATTAATCAGAACATAGCCCGGAAACATTTTCTTCTGAACCTGTTTTCTGGCTCCGTTCTTCATCTCGACCACATCCTGCATGGGAACCCTCACTTCGAGGATCTGATCCTCCAGGTGTCTGTTTTCAATCGTTTTTTCAATGTTGGCCTTTACCTTGTTCTCGTATCCGGAATAGGTATGGACTACATACCAGTTTGCCTCTGCCATATTCTCACTCCTATAAACTGATCAGCACATCGATTCCGTAAGACAGAATTATGTCCAGAATCTTGATGATAATGCCCAGAGCTATGGATGTAAGCACAACTGCAACTGTCTGCTTCGCTACAGTCTTCCGGTCGGGCCACATGATTTTCTTAAACTCGGCCTTCAGACCCTTGAACCAGCTCTTCTTCTGAGGCTTCTCGGTTTTCTTCGGGGCCTTTTCTACTGCTTCGCTCATCGTCCTACTATCCTTTCCTGCACCTTATTTCGTTTCCTTGTGCAGTGTGTGCTTTCTGCAGAATCTGCAATATTTGCTGGTCTCCATCCGGTCCGGATGGTTCTTCTTCTCTTTTGTCATGTTGTAATTCCGCTGTTTGCACTCGGTACATGCCAATGTGATTTTTACGCGCACGACTTCCACCTCCGCTTAATTTTTACTTTTGCTGGCATATCCGGCCTCCTGAGGGCCAGTCTGCCGTTTTTTAGGCATAAAAAAAAAGCCTACTTCCATTCGCCCTGCTATCATAGCACGGACGCGCGGCGCTGTCAAGGGTTTTTGCCAAATACTTCGCCCTCCGCGCCGCATGAATGCCGGCTTCTGCAGTTCCTGTGCCGGAACTGTCCTTCTTATGCTTATACTGTTATCTCGATCTGATTTTCCTCGATGCCCACAATACAGCTCTCGTAATAGCCGTCTCCTGTGGTTCTGGGGCCGCTTGCCACCTCATAGCCGTCTGCTTTTAAGCGGGCGGTCAGCTCATCCACCTTTTCTTTGCTTCCCACGCTGAAAGCCAGATGAATCAGCCCTGTTCTGGCAGGCGTCTTTTCCGGGTCTTCCATGGAGGGCCTGTTCATGATTTCCAGTCTGGCCCCGTCATCGAAGGAAAGAAAATAGGAACGGAAGTCCGTATTTTTATTGTGGTAGCCTTCATTGGACACCGCACCGAAATATTTTATGAAAAAGTCTTTCGTCTTTTCCAGCTCTCTCACATACATGGCGATATGTTCGATTTTCATGGCCTTGTTTCTCTCCTTTTCCTTTCACGCCGCCAGCCTTCTATTTTAAATACTCCGCGTATTTTTCTTCACTGGCGCCCAGGAACACGATTCCGATGATGCCCGGGCCTGTATGGGCGCCGATGGCACAGCCTACCCAGGAGCGGATGATACCGCGGCAGTGGTATTTTTCCTCCAGCATGGCGCATACCTTTTCACAGGTCGCGGGATCGTTTCCATGCACTACGCTGATAATCTGCTTATCCAGCTCCACGCCCCGCTCGCCCACAAGCTCCACACAGCGCTTCAGGGATTTCTGGCGGCCCCGGATTTTTTCCGTAGCTACCAGGGCTCCTTCCTTATTAATCTCGATAATGGGCTTCAAGTCCAGCACTCCGCCCAGCACAGCTGAGGTCTTACTCAGGCGGCCGCCCTTATACAGATAGTCCAGGGTCTCCACCGTAACAATATGTTCCATATGAGAGCAGAAATACTGGGCCGCCTCAATGATCAGCTCTTTGGGGGCTCCGTTTGCCTGCATGCGCAGAGCCTTCTCCACCACCAGGCCAAAGCCCATGGAAGCGCATTTCGTATCGATGATTGTCATCTTGAAATCCGGATATTCCTCCAGAAGCTCTTCCTTCGCAAGATTGGCCGCGTTGAAGGTGCCGGCGATTCCTGTGGAAAAGCACAGATACAGGACCTCATCCCCGGCTTTCGCATAGGGCTCAAAATTTTCATGAAACATGTACTGGTTGATGTGATAGGTCTTGATATCGGCTCCTTCAGCCTGAATCTTGTAAAACTGCTCCGGGAAAATCGTCTTTCCGTCAAAATAATCGGTTCCGTTGATGGTAACCGGCGTAGGTATCACATGGAGCTGATATTTGTCAATGATCTCCTTCGGCAGATCCGAAGCGGAATCGGTAATAATTTTAAAAGCCATAATTTTCTCCCCTGTTTTCATTTATAATGCAGAACAGCCAGCTGTCCTGTCTTACAGATTTTCCAGTTCCTTCAGCCAGATAGAGGCACAGGCGTCACTGGGCATACGCAGATCTCCTCTGGGCGACACGGCCACAGAACCCACCTTTGGGCCGTCCGGCAGGCAGGAGCGCTTAAACTGCTGGGCGAAGAATCTCCGGTAAAAGGTCTTCAGCCATTTCAGTATCGTCTCATCCTCATAGGTGCCCGCAAAGGCCTTCCTGGCCAGACGGTAAATCTTTGAGGGCGCGAAGCCGAAACGGAGCACATAATAAAGGAAGAAATCGTGGAGCTCATAGGGGCCCACCAGGTCTTCTGTTTTCTGGGCAATTACCCCATCCTTGGGCGGCAGAAGCTCCGGGCTGACCGGAGTGTCCAGCACATCCAGCAGGGTCGCCGCAAGCTCCGGATCCCCGCAGGTATCCGCGCAGTAGCGCACCAGATGACGGACCAGAGTCTTGGGCACGCCGGCGTTCACTCCATACATGGACATATGATCGCCGTTATAGGTGGCCCAGCCCAGAGCCAGCTCCGACATATCGCCGGTTCCGATTACCAGCCCGCCGGACTGATTGGCCAGGTCCATAAGCACCTGGGTCCGTTCCCTTGCCTGGGAATTTTCATAGGTCACATCATGGACTTCCGAATCGTGGCCGATATCCCGGAAATGAATATTGACTGCTTCCCTGATATCCACTTCCCGGAGCGCGGCGCCCAGCTTTTTCACCAGCTCGCAGGCGTTCCGGTAGGTTCGGTCTGTGGTTCCGAAGCATGGCATGGTCACCCCGAGGATTCCTGACCGGGGCAGTCCGAGGCTGTCGAAGGCCCGGACTGTGACCAGCAGAGCTAGAGTGGAATCCAGTCCTCCTGAGATTCCCACCACAGCCGTCCGGCAGTGTGTATGCTCCAGGCGCTTTTTCAGGCCCATATACTGAATCGCGAAGATTTCCTCGCACCGTTTCTGGCGGTCCTGGCTGTCGTCCGGCACAAAGGGCGCCGGATCAATAAACCGTTCCAGACGGGTCTCTTCCTTTTTCAGATGAAAGCCGATTTCCGTATAGACCTCATCTGAATGGGAATAGAAGGTAGTCATTCTTCTGCGCTCTCCCACAAGGCGGCTGATATCCAGGTCTCCGTAAATGGTCTCATTTTTAAAACGAGCGGAACGGCTTAAAATCTTCCCGTTTTCCGCAATAATATTGTGTCCTCCGAACACCAGATCCTGGGAAGACTCCCCTTCCCCCGCGTTCGCGTAAATATATCCGCAGACCAGGCGGGCGGACTGGCCGCTGATCAGCGCCTCCCGGTATGCATCCTTTCCGGTGGTCTCATCACTGGCGGAACAGTTCACGATTACAGTGGCGCCGGCCAGCGCATGACGGATACTTGGCGGATCGGGCACCCATACATCCTCGCAGATTTCCGCGGCCACACAGAGCCCGGCCATCTCCTCACAGGTAAACAAAAGTCTTGTCCCGAAAGGAATATAATCCCCGGTTCCATCTCCGAAATCCACCCAGACCATATCCGCTTCCTGATTGCCCCGGGAGAAATGGCGCAGCTCATAAAATTCTCCGTAATTGGGCAGGCAGGTCTTTGGAATCAGGCCCAGCAGCCTTCCTCCCTGAAACGCCGCGGCCACATTGTAAAGCTTTCCTTCCTTTTCCCAGGGAAGTCCCGCAAAAATCAGGGCATCCAGCTCCTTTGTCTCCCGGATAACCGTAAAAAGTGCCTCTCTGGCCTTCTGCAGAAGCAGTTCCTGCAGAAACAGATCTCCGCAGGTATAGCCGGTAATGCAGAGCTCCGGAAACACAATGAGCTTTGCTCCGTTTCCAGCCGCCTCTTTTGCCAGGCGGATGATCTCCGCTCCGTTGGCCTCCGGATCCGCTACCTGAACCTTCGGCGTCACAGCCGCTGTCTTGATAAATCCATCTGTCATATGGCATCCTCTCCCGAAGCAGACGCCGCAGGGCTTTCTGCTCTTTCTTTTTTATCTCTATTTTTTCGCTTTTGCCAGAATTTTTTTCAAATCTTCCACATCAAAGGTATAGGCGTGATTGCAGAACTGGCATTTTACCTCGATGGGTTTGTTTTCCTGAATCATTTCCCGGATGTCCCTGCTTCCGATGCTGACAATGGCCTGCTCCACCCGGTCTCTGGTACAGTTGCAGTAATAGGAAGCCGGCATCGTATCCGTAATCTCCAGTCCGAAATCTCCCAGAAGATAGGTAAGAATCTCTTCCGGCGTCATTCCCTGATCCAGAAGAGCCGTCACGGAACTGACCTCCGAAAGCTTTTTCTCAAGATCATCAATGACCTTATCATCCGTAAACGGCATCAGCTGAATGATAAAGCCTCCTGCCTGGCGCACCGTATTTTCCCTGTTCAGAAGAACGCCCAGGCCCACAGAGGAAGGCACCTGCTCGGAGGTGGCAAAATAGTAGGTGAGGTCCTCTGCGATCTCTCCGGTCTGAAGCTCTGTCTGTCCCACATAGGGCTCCTTCAGGCCCATGTCCTTAATCACCCGCAGCATTCCATTTCCGATGGCTCCCGCCACGTCAAGCTTTCCCTTGGCGTTTGCCGGAATCAGAACTGCCGGCTCATTTACATATCCTTTTACCCTGGCCTTTGAGTCGGCCGTCACCGTAATTCCTCCTATGGGGCCGTCCCCTTTGATCTGAAGGGTCAGCAGATCCTGATCTCCCTTCATCATGGCTCCCATCATAGCTCCCGCGCTTAAAAGCCGGCCCAGAGCCGCCGTCGCCACAGGGCTTGTATTGTGTATGGAGCGGGCTTCCTCCACCAGCTCCCTTGATGTGATAGCGAAGGCACGGATCTGAAGATCCGCGGCAGCCGCCCTTACAATATAATCTGACATATATGCTCCTTTATTCTGTCTCATATTTATTTTATATATCTGCCTGGTCTGCCCCGGCTTCTCTGCGTGCGGCGATAAAAATCCGCTCCGTCTCCTTCCGGAGCTCCCCGCCCGTCTCTCCGTCCAGAATTTTTTCCGCCCGGAATCCTGCCTCCTTCAGAAGCCCCAGAATCACATCCCTGTCATAGGCCTTCTGAAAATGGGTCTCTTCAAATCTTCGGTACCGTCCATCCTCCTCTTTCACATAGAGGGTCAGATCGTATTCGTTCAGCCTTTCCTCCGGATCATAATAATTTTCCCAGATAAAGCTGCCCTCTTCCCGATTCTCCGCAATCACGGATTCCCCGAGAATCTCTTCATATTTATAAACGGTATTGAAATCAAAAAGGATGACCCCGTCCGGATCCAGATAATTATGCGCCAGGCGGAAGACCTGAAGCAGATCCTTTTCTTCCGTAATATAATTCAGGGAATCACAGACGCTGACAATGGCCCTCACCGTGCCGTACAGCTCAAATTCCCGCATATCCTGCAGAAGATAGAGAATGTCATGACCGGATTTTCTCTTTTTTTCATCCGCCAGCTCCAGCATCTCTTCCGACGCGTCCACGCCGATCATGTCGTACCCCGCCGCAGCCAGAAGCTCTGTCATGCTTCCCGTGCCGCAGCCCAGATCCAGCACAAGCCCCTCATGGATTCCGTATTCTCTTAAAGTTCCCACAATCCGTTCACACCATTCCTCATAGGGAACGCTGTCCATAAACAAATCGTAGACCTCCGCAAATCCGGTATAAGCGTCCATCTGTGTTTCCCTTTCCTCTTTTCTGCCGCCTTCCAGGACAGGCCTGTATCTGTGCGGCCTTTTACAGGCCGCACAGGTTTTGTCTCATCATAGCAAATTTCCGGCAAAAATACAAGGACTGCCGCAGGCTTTTGCGGCAGTCCTGAATGTTTCTCTTTATTTGCTGCTTAAAAACTTTTCTATATTTGCAAGAGCTTCTTCCTCGTCGTCTCCATTGGCTGAGATGGTCACGGTCTCACCGGCGTAAAGGCCCAGGGTCATCATTCCCATAATGCTCTTGGCGTTCACCTTTTTGTTATCGCTTTCCACGTAAATCTCGCTGCCATACTGACTCGCTACCTGTACCAGCAAAGCCACAGGTCTGGCCTCCAGCCCTTCTGGAATTTGAATGGTGATTTCCTGCTTAATCATAATATTCTCTCCTCCTTGTGATCCCTTAGCTCTTCTGCAATAAAACTCAGCTTCCTGAGTCTGTGGTTAACCCCCGACTTGCCCACCGGCGGAATAAGCATCTGTCCCAGCTCCTTCAGTGACATGCCCGGCTGCTCCAGACGCAGTCTCGCTATCTCAGCCAGATTCTCAGGCAGCTGCTCGAAGCCGATTGTATTCTGAATATACTGGATATCCTCAATCTGCTTCACCGCTGCAGAAACGGTCTTATTCAGGTTGGCAGTCTCGCAGTTCACCTGCCGGTTCA
>CALWAV010000017.1 GCA_944375745.1 uncultured Merdimonas sp. | reverse complement strand
GGTTTGAATTGACTGTGCATTCCTTTTTTGCCTACAATGGAAACGGGAAGTGGACATGAAACACATTTGTGCATACCGTTAAGGCCAGTTATGTCAATGGTTTTGAGAGATATACCCAAGTTAATTGACGAGCCTATCAATGGCCTTGACCCTATCGGTATTGCGGAAATGCGGGATTTTATCCGGGAACTGTGCGATGCCATGGGAAAGACCATTCTGATATCCAGCCACATTCTTTCTGAGATTTCACTGCTGGCTGACGACATCGGGATTATCGACCATGGTGTGCTGCTGGAAGAGGAGAGTCTGGAGGAGCTGGAGCGGAAGAATGGGAAGTATTTCTGCTTCCGGGTATCAGATCCCTCGGAAGCAGTCCGCCTGCTGAAAGGCCGGATGGGAATCCGGAATGCTGCGGCAGGTCATGAGAACGAGGTAGTGATCCGGGATTCGAGCCTGGATGCCGGCGCGGCTGTCCGGCTGCTGGTGGAGGCGGGAGTGACCGTATCGGACGCTCATCTTTATGAGGAAACTCTGGAGGACTATTTCAAAAAGGTAACAGGAGGTGAGGGCATTGCTTAAGCTTTTGCGCTGTGAATTTGCCAAGCTGCGGAGAAAGCCTCTGTTTTTTGCGGCCGCGGCGGTGTCCGCTCTGATTCCTCTGGCCTATGCGCTGTTTCTGCCGGACTTTAAGCAGTTTACAAGCGGCAGGGAGGCAGTGGATTCCATGATGGCGGCCCTGTTTCAGATGAGCGCTTATCTGCTTTTGATGCCCGCGCTGGTCGTGCTGGCCTCCAACCTTCTTTTTGAGGAGCAGGATAATGATACGCTCAAAAATCTGGTGACAGTTCCCGTAAGCAAGTCCTCTCTGGCTCTGGCCAAAATGCTGCTGTTGTTTTTGTTCTCTGCTGCGTTTATGGCTGTGGGAGGCTTCGTGAATCTTGCTCTCGTATCAGCGGCAGGCTGGGAACCGGAAGGGTTCTGGAGGCTCTTCTGGGTAGGAATCGGCCAGGGAATTATGATGTGGGCCGGAGCGCTGCCCTGTATCCTGCTGGTGGTATTGCTGAACCGCAGCTATATTATTTCGGTGATAATCGCCTTTTTCTATACAACCATCAATTACATTTTCGGCATGAACAATCTGTTTATCATGCAGCCCTTCGGCTTCAATCCGGGGACGCTGCTTCCGGGCTCTCTGGCTTTCCGCTGGTATTTTCAGTATTTTGACACATCCCATGTGGGCGCGGAGACGGCGGCCCTGCTGGAACGGATCAGCCCCTATTTTGTGACGGTTCCCCAGGCATTCCTGGTAACCGGCGCGGAAGCGGCGCTGTTTTTGACTTTGATTGCCCTTGTCTATAAACGGCAGGGCTGCTGAAAGAAGGAGGTGTGAATCATGTGGAATATAATCAAAGGGGAGTGGAAGAAACTGCGCCGGTGCCAGATTCTGCTGATAGGTATCGTGGCGCTGGCCCTCTGCCCTGTGGCGCAGTATGGAAGCCAGCTGATTGTCAATCCTGAGATACGGGATCCGAATTATGACTTTGTCCGTCTGTTTTCCAATGTAGTCTGGGGGAATACGCAGGTGTTTCTGCCTATCTCTCTGGTGATGATTGGAGGATGGATGATTGACCGGGAGTATATCAATGACACGATGAAAAATCTGATCACTGTGCCGGTGTCCTACCGCAGGCTGCTGGGCGGAAAATTGACAGTGACAGCAGCTTTGTCCCTTATGTTTGGGGGATACAGTATCATTGCGACGCTGCTGACAGGGAGTCTGGCCGGCTTAAGCGGACTTTCGATGAGCGTTCTTGCGCGGCAGGGAATCCAGGTGATCCTGGCAGCTTTTTATACCGGACTGGTCTGCATGCCGCTGATTTTGATTTTCGGACAAATCCGGGGCGCTTATCTTGGGGGCTCCCTTCTGACCTTTTTTCTCGGTTACTGCATCCTGTTTTTTAAAGGAGGCTTTCTTCTTTCCGCGTATCCGTTTTCCGCGGCGCTGGTTTTAGCCGGATTTGATATGCAAGAATATAACGGCGCCATTCAGCCTCCCAGTATTCCGCTGGCTTTTGCAGGAATGGCTGCAGTTCTGCTCCTGACTGCCGGGATCCTGTTTTTGTCCCATCCGGGCAGCAAAGCGGGAAGTTCCGGGAAGAAGAAAAAGAAAAAGGGCCGCGGCCAGCGGCGGCGCAGGTAAGGAGGACTTTATGAAGCAGATATATCGAAAGAAAAAATGCTCTGCGGCGCTCTGCGCAGCTTTGTGTACCGTCCTGTTATCCGGCTGTTATCCGGACGGGGATCTGGATATAAAGGGAAAAAATGAGCAGTTAAAAGATACCATTTTGGAGGCTTATGATGCGTTCATAGGAGGGGCCGGCACAGCAGTACTGACGCCCGAGAGATTGCTGGAAGGGCGGCTTACGAGAAAAGAAGATAATTATACAGGATCTTACAGAGCATCTTATACTGATTTTACAGGCACAGAAGTTTTGTTCGGCGGCACAACCCTGGAACGGGAGGAAGGAGGAACCCTGGAGCTGACCTGTTCTCTTTCTCTTGAGAGCGGAAAGGCAGCGGTTTTCCTCCGCTCCGGCTCCGATGATCCGGTGATACTTTTATCTGAGAGCGGAGAGTATACCGGCACCTGGGAGGTAGACGGAGAAAGCACCTATATTGGCGTATGGTGTGAGGATGCAGTGGGAGATCTGTTTATTCAGACGGAATAAAGACTCGCATATCCCGGTAAAACAAATGGCAGGCATTGGTCTGGTTCCAGCGATTGATTTATGAGAGGGCCGGGGCCTCCTGTGCTCACGGAGGAAAATATGGTGCTTTTTTGCCGTGACGCGGTGCGGCATGGTATGGTATAATGTCGGGAGACATTATACCTGCGCCGCGCCAGGGCGACCGGAGGGAGCAGATTCTTTGCTGGCGCGTGTGCAACCCCCGGAGGGGCCATGTTCTCTGAACATGGTATAATGTCGGGAGACATTATACCTGCGCCTCGCCAGGGCGACCGGAGGGAGCGGATTCCTTTCTGGCGCGTGTGCATCCCCCCGGAGGGGCCATGTTCTCTGAACATGGCATAATGTCGGGAGACATTATACCGCGCCGCGCCAGGGCGACCGGAGGGAGCGGATTCCT
>CALWAV010000016.1 GCA_944375745.1 uncultured Merdimonas sp. | reverse complement strand
AAAATTTCCTTATCTCATCCTCATCCCCGGCGTCTTTTTCGATGGAACGGATCACTACGTCATAGCCTCCGTTTCCCACCTGTACATGGACCCGGTCTCCAGCCTTATGCCCCTGGATAGCCTTGCCAAGGGGCGATTCAATGCTGATACGTCCTTCCATGGAATTGCCGCGGATGGAGGTTACGAGCTTGATCCATTCGGTCTCGTCCTCATCCTCATAGTAGAGCTCCACGCGGGTATTCAGGCCGATCTCGTCGGCCCCGGATTCGTCCTCGATAATCTCGGCCGTGCGCAGCATCCGCTCCAGATAGCGGATTCGGCTCTCATTCTGGTTCTTCTCACGCTTTGCCGCGTAATACTCAAAATTCTCGCTTAAATCGCCCTGCGCCCGGGCCTCTTTTACTGCCTCGATCGCTTCTTTGCGCACCACAAGCTTTCTGTGGTCGATCTCCTCCTGTATCTTTTCCACGTCATGCTTTGTCAGCTGCTCCCGCATCAAAAATCCCTCTTTTCCATAGTTTTTCTGTCCAGCGTCCGGACAGAGATGCCGTTGACCTCCACAGAATCATCCACCGGGATTACCAGACACTGCCGGCCGTCTATCATTCTGGTTTCCACCAGATCTGCCCGCTCCGGATTCACCTGAATCACCACATCCGGCGTCTTAATCTCAAATTTCCTCGTATTGATGATATTGGATGCCAGAAATTCTGTCTGAGCACCTGCCGTCTCCTCGTAGCGCTCCTCCAGCTCTTCGAATTTCTCCGCATCCACACCGCTGCCTGCCAGAAGCTGCTTGACCTCGGCTTTGTCAAGCACCAGCGGCTCCGGCTCGTCTTTCCGCTCCTCCACAAGCTCCTGAAGCTTTTCATGGATATTGCGGACCACCTCGTAATCACATTCCTCTCCCAGAGTCTCCTCAATCATGGCGTTGAAGGTCTCTTTCTGGTCTCCTGCCGACAGAGGCGTGCTGCAGCCAAAGAGCTTTTCCACAAAATCATCCCGCAGCTCCTCCGGATTTTTGGAGTAATAGAGCATGCTGTGCAGATCCGTGCTTCTGTCCTGAAACGCCGGGAACAGAAAGCCTGCCATGGGAAGCTCCACCAGCCAGTCCCGCACCCGGGAACCGAACCGGTTATTCTCCGCATCATAGCTCAAGCCTGCCTTGGACAGATTCACCGGGCAGACCGCGCAGAGCAGATACTCATAGACCTCGTCGGAGGCGTCAAACATCTCTTCGTTATCGGAAGCCTTTCCCGGTATATCATATGCGCCGTGGACCAGAAGAATCAGATAATTTTCCCCATAGTCAAAGCTCTCGATGACCCTGTCATAAAACTCTTCCAGAAGCTCATCGTCCTTCAGGCGGCTGTCCCGCAGGCGCATGAGAAACTCCTGGGCCCCCCCTTCCATCTCCGCATCCAGCGGAAACTCCAGATTGATCAGGTTCTTTCCCACCGTTCCCGACAGGCTCTTCCGGAAGATCTCAAAGTATTTGAAGCACTCCTCCTCCGACTGAGAGAGAAAAGCTTCCTTCATCTCACTTTTTTTATTTTTCTCTCCGTCCACATAGCAGGCGCAGAGCCGTGTCAGCGCACAGTTCTCCGGCGTAAGCTGCTTTTTGATCTCGGATATCTCTTTCTTGTTCATCTATGTCTCCTGCTTTCCTTTTTCTCTGTCATTTTATAACGGTTCCGTGCCTTCACAGTTGCGATTCAGCCTGCACGAAACAATTACTCATTTTCTTCTTCCGCATTTCCTGAGCGGATCTCCTCAATGAGCCGCCTCGTGTCCTCTGAAAGCTGCTCAAACAGGTAATTCTTTCCTCCCGGCTCCGTCTGGCTGATAGTCTCCCGGAGCTGTTCCTTCGTAAGCTGCACCAGCTCATGAAGCCCGGCTGCGGACAGTCTGGCTGCCCCTTGTCCCAGGATGATTACCTGCTCCAGTCCATCGGACGTGGCCACCGTCACCCGGTGCTTTCTTCCGATCTCATGAACCGTCTTCTCTATGTACTGGTCGGCCGTCTCGGCCTCTTTTGTATACACTACATGAATATTGTGGTACTTGAGGATCTCGCCCCGGTTTCCTTCCACCCGGTAAGCGTCGAACACCAGAATCACCGTACAGCCGAGGGCTCCCTGCAGATCGCAGAGAATGTCCATCAGCCTTCCCCTGGCCGATTCCAGGTTCAGTTCTGACAGCTCTTTGAGCTCGTCCCAGGCAAAAATGATGTTGTAGCCGTCCACCAGGAGATATTCCTTTTCCCCTCTCCGGCTCTTAATCTTCCGGATGGGTTCTTCCTCCGGCTCAGGATGAAAGACCCGTTCCCGGCGTCCCACGCCCTGTCTGTCCCGGCGGATAGGGCCATAGGTCCGCACAAAAATTTCTTCCAGTTCCTTCGGATCTACCGCCCCCAGCGAGGAACGGCTCTGCCTGGCGGCAGCAAGTCCGGTCCGCTCTGTCTCCTTTTCAGGACGCAGCACACTCTCCAGATGCATATAGGAAAAGACCTGATTCCAGGGCACATAGAAGCCTGCCCCATGGGCGCAGAAGACAGAGCCTGTGGGATTCTCCGCGTCCAGCTCTGAATCGTAGCCTGCCGCCGCGATCACCTCATCCGCGTCCGCGCAGGGCCCATAGCCCTTCAGCACGCAGGAAAACCGTCCTTCTCCCTTTGTGTAGGCTGTGACCTCGGCGCTGTACCCCTGCAGCTTCGATACCGGAGCCATACCGGTCAGCAGCATCAGCCTGCCTTCCTGGCTTGGCTCGGAAAAGCTTCCTCCCATCTTCTGAATATCTGTCATGGCCCGTCCCACCCGGTCCGGCGGCACCTCCAGACGGAATTCATAGAAGGGTTCCAGAAGTACAGACTCCGCCTGCTTCAGTCCCTGGCGTACTGCCCGATAGGTGGCCTGGCGGAAATCGCCGCCCTCTGTGTGCTTGGGATGGGCTCTGCCGGACATGAGCGTAATCTTCATATCCGTGATATCCGAGCCCGTCAGCACGCCCGGATGGTTCCTCTCCCGCAGATGGGTCAGAATCAGTCTCTGCCAGTTCCGATCCAGCACATCCTCGCTGCAGCGGCTGTCAAAGACCAGTCCGCTGCCCGGCTCTCCGGGCTCCAGCAGAAGATGGACCTCCGCGTAATGGCGCAGGGGCTCAAAGTGGCCCACGCCCTCTACGGTGTTCCGAATCGTCTCCTTATATACGATACTGCCCGCGCCGAATTCCACCGGCACTCCAAAACGCTCCTCCATCAGATTTTTTAAAATCTCCAGCTGGACCTCGCCCATGACACGGACATGAATCTCTCCAAGCTCTTCTCTCCAGACCACATGAAGCTCCGGAAGCTCTTCCTCCAGGGTTCTCAAATTTCCCAGAAGCTCATGAAGATTGACGCCCTCCGGCGGAAGAAACTGATAAGTCAGCACAGGCTCCAGCTCCGGCACCGGCCCGTTCTCCTCAAAGCCCAGGCCTTCTCCCGCATAAGTATGGGACAGTCCCGTCACCGCGCAGACAGTCCCCGCCTCCGCTTCCTGAATGGGCTGAAAACCAGCTCCGGAATAGAGCCGAATCTGATCTGCCTTTTCTTCCCAGGCTTCCCCGTCCCGCTCTCCGGCCAGGCTCTGCTTCACCTTCAGGCTGCCGCCGGTTACCTTCAGATAACTTAAGCGGTTTCCCTGGCTGTCTCTTCCTATTTTATAGACGCGCGCGCCGAATTCCCGGGGATAAGAGGGACAGATCAGAAAACGTCCAAGCCCCTTCAGGAATTCCTCCACGCCCTGGTCCCTCAAAGCGGAACCAAAATAGCAGGGAAATACCTTTCTGTCCGCTATCTTTTCCGCAATCCGTTCCTCTGTAAGGCTACCTTTCTCCAGATAGGCTTCCAGAAGTTCTTCATCGCAGACCGCCAGATCCTCCCAGAGCTCCCCGGACTCCCGTCCCTCCGAAAAATCCACACAGCGCTCGTCCAGCTCTTCTCTCAGCTCCGCCAAAAGAGCTTCCCTGTCAGTTCCCTGCTGATCCATCTTATTGATAAAGAGAAATACCGGAATCCGGTACTGAGACAGCAGACGCCACAGGGTTCTCACATGGCCCTGCACGCCGTCCGCTCCGCTGATAACGAGAATACAGTAGTCCAGTATCCACAGGGTGCGTTCCATTTCCGCTGAGAAATCCACATGCCCCGGCGTATCCACAAGAGCAGCCTGAATCGAAGATGCCTGCCGCGTTCCGCTTCCATCCGCGCTGTTCCCGACATTCAAAGCCAGCTGCGCCTGGCTGGCAAAAATCGTGATTCCTCTGGACCGCTCCAGCTCATAAGTGTCCATATGGGTGTCTCCATGGTCCACGCGGCCTGCCTTGCGGATGCTGCCGCAGTGATAGAGCATGCTCTCCGCAAGAGTCGTCTTCCCGGCATCCACATGGGCCAGGATGCCCAGGGTGAGACGGCCCGGACTGTGCTGTTTTGATCCTGCTTTTCTATTTTCAGACGTATTTTCCATGAAAATACCCCTTTCTGTGCTAAAATTATTTGGGAGACAGCGCCGGCTGTTCCGCTCCCCCAAGGGCATGTATCATGGTATGGTCTTCAGATACACCTTTTTATCATAGCACAGAAAAGGGAGGAAGTCGATAAGACTTTCTTCTGCGTCTTCAGCATCCGATAATAATATTGAGAAGATACATTTCTCTGCAAAGTCCGCACACTCCATGCCTGGCAGTATGGTTATCATAACATAAAATCCTACATCAAAGAACCCTGTAAAATCTTCTTTCCCCTTTCACTACCCCCCCATTTTAGAAAAATTCATCTTTTTCAGATTTTTGTGATATTGTTACTGAAATCTGGCCTGTGATCTGATATGATAGGCATACAAACTTTAAAAATGAGGTGACGCTATGCATCATAAAAGAAGAAAACCTGCTATTCTTTTTGCTTTGATCCTGCTTGTAAGTCTGCTTTTATCTGCCTGCTCCTCAGAGCAGAGCGCTTCCGGAGAAGGCACAGAAGTGCTGGAATCCAATGACACCGGCAGTTCCGGGACCGGTGGACAGAGCTCAGAAAATACTTCTGATACAGAAGCCGCTGAAACACCGGAAATCTCTGAAGAGGCAGAGCCGGAAACAGTCTATAACATAGGAAGCTTCACTATGGAAGATATCAATGGTGAAAGTTATACAGAAGCCATGTTTCAGGATTATGAGCTGACCATGGTAAATGTTTTCGCTACCTGGTGCTCTCCCTGTATTGCGGAAATCCCCTATCTGGAACAGTTAAGCCAGGATATGGCAGACAGCGGTGTAAACGTGGTGGGCATCGTGCTGGATACGGCTGACGGGGAAGGCGGCGTGGACGCCGACGCCCTGGACGCGGCAAAGACACTGGCCCAGGAACTGGGAACCACTTATCCCTTCCTGATTCCGGACGCCGGACTGATGAACGGTCTTCTGACAGGCATTCAGTCCATTCCAACCACCTTTTTCGTAGACAGTGAAGGAAACCTGACCGGATATGCCTATGTGGGCAGCCGCTCTCTGGAAGACTGGACCGAGATTGTAAACAGCGAACTGGAGAATCTGGGGGAAGTAGAATGAGCCGCCGGAGATGGAATTTCCGGTATGCAGGAATTTTTCTGGCTGCGGCAGGCCTGTGCCTGATGATCTTCGGCATCTTCCGGGGTGAAATGAGTGTGGTCTTTGACAAGGCCGTAAGAATCTGTATGGAGTGTATCGGAATTGGCTGAAAAAAATACGAAAAAGAACTCAAAGAAAAGGAAACAAATCAGTGAATGGCCCAGACACAGAATTCAGTTTCTCTGGGCCCTGATTACGAACAGTTATTTGGCCGGCTTTCTCCAGGGGAAAATTTACACGGGAAAGCTGAAGAACTTATGTGTACCCGGACTGAACTGCTATTCCTGCCCGGGCGCCTTAGGATCCTGCCCCATCGGCGCCCTGCAGGCTGTCATCGGAAGCCGCAATTACCAGTGGGCCTTTTACGTGTCCGGCTTCCTGATTTTCGTGGGCGCCCTCGTGGGGCGCTTTGTCTGCGGCTTTCTGTGTCCCTTTGGACTGTTCCAGGATCTGCTTCACAAAATTCCGTTTCCAAAAAAGCTGAAAACCTTCCGGGGCGACCGGCTGCTGCGGAAGCTGAAATATGTGATCCTGATTCTGTTTGTCATCCTGCTGCCCATGTTCCTGACAGACATTCTCGGACAGGGCTCTCCTTACTTCTGCAAGCTGATCTGCCCTGCGGGGACCCTGGAGGGCGGAATTCCTCTGGTGCTTTTGAATCCTGTCATGCGCGGCGCCATTGGCTGGCTTTACACCTGGAAAAATGCGCTGCTGATTGCCATGATCCTGCTGTCCATTGTGATTTACCGGCCCTTCTGTAAATATCTCTGTCCGCTGGGCGCCATCTACTCGGTCTTCAATCCAATCTCTGTTTTTCGTTACCGGGTGGATAAGGAAAAATGTACAAACTGCGGTGCCTGTGCCCGGGCCTGTAAGATGAACTGCGATCCAGTGAAAAACGCCAATGATCCGGAATGTATCCGCTGTGGACTCTGCAAAAAGTCCTGTCCCACAGGGGCTGTCTGTTCCGGGTGGAAAAGCGAAAAAAAGGAGACTTCACATGGAAAACAGGCTGCGGTTTAACGCAGGAGCTGTGCAGGAGCAACGCAAGATTAACGCAGGAGATTCCGCTTTCAGTGGAATCTCCTCATTTGTTTTGTAAAATCAGATTGTTATTTTTTCTGCTGCCTCATAAAGCTTTTTCCATTCCTCTATGCCGGCTTCTCAGCGCATATCCTTCCTCCTGTGTGCCGTTTTTACCGATTTGCTGTATACTCTGCCTTCTCCCAATCCTTCCGATACACAAATATTTCATACTGGTACATCTGATCAGAAGGAGTTCCGAAACTCCCCATATTTCCCCGCAGCGTTCCTCTGCCTGCCCACTGGCCGAGGCGGTTTTTTACTTTATATTTATATGGGATTTTTGCAGCCCCCAGCTTATCCCGGATCTCATTGAACCGCTTCAAATCTGTGCCTATCCAAAGGCTCTCTGAATTAAAGATGGTAAACACTTTATCTCCTCCCTCCACTCCGGTATAGGAAATTTCCTGCTGCAATCTTTCCTGTTTTCTTTATCATATCATGTCTTTACTTGCTTTAAAAGGAAAGATATAATAAAAACAAAACTTCATTTTGAAGGGGTGTTTAAATGAAGCTGAACGCGGACATTATCTTTTCCGGCCTGCAGGAAAGTATGGAACTGAGCCGTTATGGGAACCCCAAGCATGAACTGCTTCTGGAAAGACCCGAATTGTATGACGGTATCACAAGAGAATTTGAAGAAAATCATGTTTATGTGGCATTTACCAGCCAGCTTCCCGCCAATCCGATTCTAAAGGGAAATGTACTTGTAGTCTGTCTCGGCGGGGTTCCTCCGACAGCTTTTTACTCCCATAACAATGTCTGTCTGATTTTAAATCAGCCTTCTGATTTATGTACCGTATTTAATAAACTGCAGAAAATTTACAACAAATATGACGCATGGGATGCTGACTTGCATACCATCATTGATGAAAGCGGAAATCTCCAAAAAATCATTGACCGGAGTTTCGAGATCTTTCATAATCCCATGATTGTAATTGGTTCGGATTATTACTATATTGCCTGTAGTTCTGTCATTTCAGAGCGCCCGGAACTTGCCAGGCTCCGCCCCGATAAGCATAATCGTGTTCCCATTGAAATGATCCATGAAAACCTCGAAAACGCCATGACCAATCAACAAACAGACAGTGTAGTATTTGTTCAGAACAGGCAGGAGGGAGACAGCTTCTTCATGAACCTGTTTGTCCGAAAAGTATACGCAGGAACCTTTCGACTCTTTTTTATTCTCCGCCGGCAGAGGAACGGAGAACTTGAGCTTGCCCAGTATCTGGGCACCCTTCTGGAACAGGCACTTTTCCGATATGCCATGATTGGTTCCGGTTTCAATAATCAGATGGGTGATCTCCTGATTCCCATTCTTCAGGGGATGCCAATAGAAACTATAAAAATGCGGGAGCTGGGAATTACCTTTCTGTCTGGCCCATTTCTCTGTATTAAAATCCTCGTAGACGCTCACGTACGCCAGATTGTGGCAATGGAATATCTTCTTCGGGAGCTTGAGGACTGTCTTCCTGAATGTGCCGCATTTGAATATGAATCCGCAATGGTGGCATTTGTGAATCTGGAAATATCCGGTTTTACAGAAACGCAGGTATATGAAAAAATCTCTGCTTTCTTAAAAGGACTTCATCTGATTGCCGGCATCAGCAATCTTTGCAGCAATTTGTCCATGGCCAGATATTACTACCGTCAGGCCAGTATTGCCCTTGAATTCGGAGCAAGAGAAGAGCCGGAGAAATGCTGCCATAAATTTTCTGATTACATGCTTTACTACATGCTCTTCAGCTGTACCGGAGAATTTCCTCTGGAATTTTTCCTTTCTGACGGATTCCAGAAATTTCTTCAATATGATGAATCGGCACACGCGGATTATATAAAGACACTCCGGGCGTATCTGAACAATAACATGAACATCAGTCAGACAGCCAAAGAACTTTTTATTCACAGAAGCACTTTACTGGAACGTCTGAAAAAAATTAACAGTTTTCTGGATATGGATCTGATGAAGGCAGACGAACGGCTCATGCTGTCAATCATTCTGCGAATTCTGGAAGAAAGAGACAGATCAAAAGAAAAATCATCCAGGAAAAGAACCGCATCAAAGGCAAAACACAAAACCATTGATGCCAGTTTTCACAAACTGGACAAACTTTGACATACAGATATTCTTTTTTCATATCGTCCGGGCAGATGCATAAAAGCATCTGCCCGAACGCTGATACGATGGAAAACAACCTTTCTTCTTATTCCTGCTTTGTCAGCATATCAAATTCCCATTTACTGGTGCTTCCATAGTCAATATAAAGAAGCTGTCCGCTTACATAGCTGCAGATTCTGCTGCCCAGCACCACAAGCGGATAACCCATCTCTTCCGGCGCTGCCCAGCGTCCGTTCCAGGACGACAGAAAAAGCCTTTCCAGCGTTTTTTCGCCAAATTCTGCATCCCCGTTCAATGATTTGTTGAAATCCTCCGTCAGGCCGGTCCTGGTCATTCCCGGCTCAATCGCATTCAAACGGATTCTTCTTCCAATAAATTCCGGCGAATGAACCTTTGACATAACAAAAACATTCTGGCACTGCTTCGCGAATACATAGCCGCCTCCGGTAATATCCGGATGGTTTTCATACCATGCCACCCCCTCTTCCCAGGTACTGGTTCCAATCACTTCCAGACACTCCGGAATCATTTTTCTCCATTCTTTTCCCCCATCAGAAGATATAAGGCTGACAGAACCGTTATCCGCTATCCGCGGCAGAAGCCTTTCTGTCAGATATTTAAAGCTGAGAAAATTCGTAAGCTGGACAAGCATGGCATTCTTGTTGCCGGGTGAATTTGAGATTCCGTGACAGAGAAACAGAGCTTCGATCTCCTCTGGAAGCTGGGACAGGAAATCATCCAGTCCTTCTCTGGTGCTCA
>CALWAV010000015.1 GCA_944375745.1 uncultured Merdimonas sp. | reverse complement strand
AAAAATCGTTGTCCATGAAGCGGCCAAAGGTGAGGACGGAAGCCGGGAACAGGAGGTAGAAATCTTCTACCGCTTTATCGGCAAAATTGATTGAATGATACCAATATCTTTAACTATGTGATACCGGAAACTCTCTGCCGGATATTGATATGCTCCTGAAGATTGCAGAGGTTTGGGAGGCGGATGTGAATGTACTGATTTTCGGCGCTCCGGATACATCCGGGCGGAGCAGAGATATCCGGCGGCTTATTACTGCCGGAGCGGTCCTGGCCGTCCTGGCCGTCCTGTATCTGCGTCTGGCTCCGTGGGCCAGAGAGCTTATGATGACTGTCTATATCTCCAGCCCCTTCCTTTGGCTGCATTTCCTTCTGCCCCCGGTTCTTCTTCTTCTGACAGGCTGGGTTTTCATGCAGTTCGCCAGGGTTTTCATGAAAGCCAGATCTCTTTCCGGGAAATGGGCAGCAACTGTTTTTTATGCGGCAGTCTTCCTGGTTGTGCTGTATTTTGTCAGCGTGCTTCCCTTCCTCATAGAAGACGCACATGTAACCTTCTCCTATCTGGCTGCGCGCAGGGATCCTGCCATTTCCAGCTTCTCCAGCGCAGATGTCCCCCATATTTTTCCGGAGTTCATCCGGAATTACAGCGGGCTTGCCGTTAACCGTATATACACTCTGCGCTCATCTTTTCTTTTATATATATTGTGGCCGATGGGTGGAATTATACTGTGGAACGGCCCCGCACACCGGAAAAAGGAAAAGCTTCATGCCGGCCCTGAAAGATAAACGAAGAACAGGAAGAGAAAACTGCCTGCCGGCAGCTTCTCCTCCTGCTCTTTCTACTTTTCTGCTTTACTGATTTTCTAAAATTCATTTTCCCGCTAAACTGTCCGGCCTCTACGGATTCAGCTCGGCAATCCGGGACACCGCCACATAAATTTCAGACACCTTATACCAGGTGGGATAATCCACAATGCCGGTGGCGGGCAGGCCGAAGATCGACTGGAAGGTACGCACGGAAGCCGCCGTGGCAGGGCCGTAGATTCCGTCTTCCGAAATTCTCGGTATGGCGGGATAAGCCTGGGCAATCCGGTTGAGCTGCTCCTGAAGCTGAAGCACCTTCTGGCCTCTGGAGCCTTCTGTCAGATTGGTGCCGGGCCAGGAATAGGGGACACCAGAAATCTCTTCTGCTGTATTGATATACATGGATTCCCCGTAATAATTCCGCAGAATCTGAATCGCGCTGTATCCCTGCTCGCCAAGAGCCTGGCTTCCCCACTGGCTCATCCAGTTGGGGCAGGTCACCCTGCGGCCGTCACAGTACTGGGTCAAAATGGGCTGCTTGACGTTTGGCCGGGACAGATAGTTTCCAAACATTTCATCTACGACCCTGGAAATGGTTTCGTAAATGTTTCTGTTATGAATCCACTTATGATCAAAGGCTGTGGAGGAAGTGATCGTAAAGTCATAGCCTTTGTTTCTATACCACTCGGTATATACCCGGTTCAGGGTAAACGACATGATGGCCAGCACATTGGCCCGGATAGCCGCGTCTGTCCAGGTGGCATAGATCTCGCTGCTGGCCACATTCTTAATATAATCCCGGTATCTGACCCAGTAATTTGTCGCCGTATTGTCTGTGGGAACCCCGTCATGAACAATCACGTACTCAGGAACTACCACACGGCTCAATACAATCTCCCCGGTCTCCGTCGTGGGTTTTATCTCTGCCTCCGCGATCTTCGGAGGATAATCTCCAAACAATGTATGAGCCGGAATTACAAAACGTTCATAAGCTTCTCCCTGCTCAGGCACCATCTGTATTTCCTGCAGAGCCGTCACTTCCGGCAGAATTTCTGCTCCCACCACCTCCACCGGTTCAAAACCGGGAGCTGTGACCGAAAGTGTATATTCCGAGTAAGGCTGCTGTTCACTGGGCTCCACACTGTATTCCAGCGGCGGAGCCGCAAGCTCTATCTCTTCTGTCTGGCCGGAGCTGTCCGTTGTCAGTTCCTCCAGCTGCCTATCCGGCTCCCCGGTATAAGAGATTGCTATTTTTGCACCGGAAATCGGAGTATTTCCCGATGCCGCTGTGACATGAACCCGCAGGCGTCCCTGGTCATCTCCGCCCGCCTGCATAGCCCTTATGTAAAAACCGCGCATATGTTTCCCTTTTTCAGATTTTCTTTACAGTATATGCCGGAGCCAGCGGAAAAAGGACTGACAGCCGGAAGTTTTCCGTCTGTCAGTCCTCTAACTGTGTGTCTCGCCATATGCTGTTATTTCATAAACCGGTCGATGGCCGCTGTCAGTTCTTCGATAGCCTCATGATCACCGCTCTCCACCGCGTCCACCAGGCAGTGTTCAATGTGATCCTTCAATATCACCTTAGCCGTATTATTGATGGCAGCTTTCACTGCAGACAGCTGGACCAGCACCTCACTGCAGTCCCGCCCGTCTTCCACCATGCGTTTGATGGACTCCATATGCCCGATGGCCCTGGAAAGGCGGTTCAGCACAGCCTTGGTATTCTGGTGCGTATGGGTATGGTTATGGCTGTGCCCATGAGTCTCCTCCGGGCTGTGTGTATGCTCGTATACGGTCCCGTCCGGGGCTGTATGGGTATGTTTTTCCTGGCTCATACTTCTCATCTCTTTCTGTGCCGCCGCCCATAGGCAGCTGTTAACCTGTGATTTTCCACAGTATACCACAGTGCCGCCCAAAAAACAATCCGCCCCGCGGGGATGTTTTTCCCGCAAATTTCCGGTTTACCGCCAGTCCTTTCCTTTACTGAAACCAGAGTCCGCTGAAATCATATTTGAAGGTCCGGTAATTCTGCATATCACACTCGTAAGAGAATTCCCGGATCAGAGTTCCATCCGCGTCATACTCGCCGAATACCTTGGATACGCCGCTGTTCACAATCCAGTTTCCGTCCTCACTGCAGACCGAAGCGTTGGACACGATGCTGGAATAAGGCACGTCAAAGGAGAAATCCAGGGCAAAGGTACCCGCGTTCTCATCTATCTTGTAGATATAGAGCTGGCTCTTTTCTCCGCCCAGGCCGTAAAGATCTGTCTCCACGCTGTCTGCCACGTCCAGCTCAAAATCATCCCGGCTGCTCAAGGACCAGTAATTATTGTTGTACAGAACCAGATAATAGACTCCGTCTTCCTCTCCGTCCCGGAGATATTCCACACAATGTTGGCCATACTGGGGCACGAAATCGCCTTCCTGTTCCAGGCAGAGATCCGCGTAAGGCGTGTCCTCCCAGAAACGTGTATCGCCGGCCAGCCAGACCGCCTCCGGGTCTCCGTGCAGATTTTCCAGCTTGATGATCGTAGAGGTCTCTCTGGACGACACGATCAGGCTGTCATTTTCCTCCATATACTGCAGGCTGTTCAGATGAATCCAGTCCCATTCTCCCGCCTGCCAGAACATATCGTCTGTGGCGTTAATCGGACGGGTCATTTCAAAATATTCCGGCAGCAGATCCCGGAAGTCCAGCAGATGCGTCACTTCTCCGCTTTCCACATCGATGGAAAGGAGCTGGTCTTCCACATTTTCCGCACCCTCCAGCTCAGCAAGGGCCAGAATCTCTCCGTCCTGTCCGAAGCCGATATCATGATGGAGGGCGTAATCTCCCAGGTCATAGACCTGCTCCGCCTGTCCCAGGCCATTGATGCGGGCAAGCTTTCCATTTGATACGCAGGTGATAATGTCTCCGTCATCAAACAGGATTCTGTCAGGGCCGTAACCCTCCAGCACCATTTCATAACGGAGTATGCCGTCATTGTCAAAAAAGAAACCGTATCCCAGATATCCGTTAACACGCATCATAGCGTACATTCCTTCGGCCTGCTCCGCCTCGGAAGTTCCGTCCGTATAGTCCAGCCGGGTCGGATAACCGGACTGAGTCTCGGGCATATCCACCTGGAAATGGACAATCTGGCGCACATTTCCCCAGGAGCCGGTAAGCGTCAGCGTAACCTCATTTGTCATGCCCGGCACCAGGCCTATAATCTGGAATTCATGGGTCCTGGTATAGGTCTTTCCATCCGCTTCCGCGGCTGCCGCTGTGAAATCGGGAATGCTCTCATCCTCCACATGGATGGTGTAGCTGACCTGAGTCTCCAGGTCCGTCCTGAAATACAGGTAGAGGCCGTTGCTTCCTGTTCCATAGGGATTTAAGACTGCCAGCGGCGCGTCTGCCGACCAGTCCATGCCATCTGCTTTCAGGTCTTCCAGAGCGCTGTCCAGCCGCTCCTGCACGGCAGTGTCATAATAGGTAAACCCATCTGTCTCAATATCCATGGGAACCAGCTGCAGCACACGGATCCCGTCTCCCAGCTCCGCTTCTGCGTACTGAATCTGCAGCTCCTGATTCTGCTCGAATACTTCACCCACATCTGTGGTCCAGTCCGTGCGGACAACCGTCTCCTGCGCCGTGAAAGACTTGGCCACGTACATAACGATCGCCGGCACAGCGGCAATCAGCAGCAGAATAACAACCAGTGCAATCAGCAGTTTCTTTTTGCGTTTTTTTCCGTTCATTCCTTTTCCCTTTCCTGACATACTGTAATTTCAGTAAACCAAATCAGTATGTTGTTTCTGTGAAAATTTTGTAAAATCTATATAAAATATTTTTCACATTCGAAATTGAAAAAGTCCGTATCGGTTTTATTTTACCTCGCTTCTATCTCATACGCAAGTCCTGTTTCCCGCATAAGCTCCATAAAAGGAAGAGACGGAAAATATTCCGGCGAAAACACCCCTGAGTCCCTCCAGATCTTCCTGCCGATAAGCTCAATTCCCAGCGCCGCTCCAAATCCTGTCTGCGCCGCTACCGCCTGTATGCCGAAATCATCCAGAGCCTTCTGATTGTCAAAGGGCTGATAAATAAAGCATTCCTTTTTTCTGCCGTCTTTAATTCCGATACAGTGAACGCCCACGCACATGCCGCCCGTCAGATCCATTCCCACATTCTGCGGTTTCGGCACACAGGCTGCCACCACATCCCTGGGGATCACCTCCACGCCGTCCACCTGGACAGGATGAAGGCTCCGAAGCCCCAGACGGTCAATCACCTTCAGAGCATTCAGCAGATTTTCGTCCAGAGCTATCTTAAAACTGGCCTTCCGCAGACCATACTGCTTTAGATATCTGGGAAGGGTAACTACCTCCTCATGCTCCACCTTGACCAGACGGTTCACACCGAAAGGCTCCGGCATCCGGAATTCTTCCTCTCCCGCGAAGGCATCCTCAATCAGAAACCCTTTCTCCCGATCCCATTCCACATTGGGATTCATCACCTCATCCAGCACGGTCCAGGGATTAAAGCCAAACAAAATCTCGTTTTTCCTGCTTTCCGGCGGCGTCAGATTGCCTCCGTCCTTCACATGCACCTCCAGCAGCTCATCAAAAAAATACTCTGCCGCGTATTTCGCAAAAACATTGACCACTCCCGGATCGATTCCCAGGCAGATACAGGCCATCTGTCCTTTCTGCTTCCACGCCTCATGCCGGTCAAAATTATACTTTGTCATGGGCTCCAGATAGCTTCCCTCAAATCCCGTTCCGAATGCCGGATGCTCTTTGGGCACAGACCAAGTACCCATACTGGCGTAATCTGCCCCTGCCTCATAGGCAGCGTCAAAGATACAGTTGCTCACAAAGGGAGACGCCGCGTCCATGACGAAATCAATCCTGTACTCCCGTATCAGGCGGATCAGAGCTTCCCTGTCATGGGCGTCCGCCTGAGCCCACCGATAAACAATTCCACTCTCCCCATCTGCCGTCAGATGCTCCTGTACTTCCCTGGCTCTCTTTTCCTCATAATCTACAATCAGTACATAGGAAAGCCAGCTCCCCTCTCTGTCCCTTTTTTTCAGCACTTTCAGGATACACTCTCCCACTGCTCCCGCGCCGGCCAGCATCATTCTCATAAACTTATTCTCCTTTCTTGTCTTCACGCGGACTTTCCGTACGCGGCATTTTTCCTGCGCACAGCAAAGATATAAAAAAGGACAGGGAAACAGATGATTTTCATCTGTCTCTCTGTCCTTTTACCAGTTGGTTATAGCCACGTAGGCGGCGGTCCGACACTGTCCGCTGTCTTCCTTTTTGTCAGCCGCTCTCTCCAGAGTTCCGTCGGATAACCTTCCTTCTGCCTGTCAGTTTCCACTCGGGAATGATGAGTTCCCTCGTTTGCTTCTTCGGCGCTCCCCATGCTTTCTAACCCCGCGGCCCGGATGGCTGCGGGCGGGAGTCTCTAGGGTTATCCTCAGCCGGAATTGATTTAGTTGAAGTTATTATACCAGACAATTCTGCCCTCTGGCAAGAGCCCGAAAAGCCAAAAATCTGGGAACTTTATAAAAGTTCCTCCATCAGGCTTTCCCGTTCATCTTCTTCTTTTTGAAGGGCTTCTTTCATTTCCTTCTTTTTCTTTGTCATCAGGCCACCGATGCGTCCTGTCTCTTTGGCAGATAAAGATTTCCATCCACCGGACATGACCCTGTCCAGGAGCCCCAGCTCCTCAGCGATCTCATATTTCAGCTGTTCTTCCGGTTCCAGGTTTTTTAAATCTATCTTTTTCTTTTTTGCCATAATGGCCATACCCCTTTCTGCCGTTTCCTGCGCTGAGCCGCGGTCTGTCACGTTCATCCCCGCGTCTCAGAAGAAACCATGCTAAAAGGAGTATGGCCATCCTGCTCTGACTTATTCAGACTTATTCAGATTTACCCGTTTTTCCGGCAATTCAGTCTGCTGCCGGCGGATATTCATTGCACAGCAGTCTGTAGGGAGGTTCGTCCTCCTCAATCTCCGGGAAACGTCCCACCGGATCGTGGAAACGGTTGTCGGTGGTGTCGTCATTGCACATGGACACCTCTCCGATCAGAATATCTCCGCTTCCGGGCACTACCGCAAAGCTGTGATACTGATGGGGCCACAAGGTAATGCTCTCGCCCGGTTTAATCTCCACCTCTGTGCCGGCCGGTACGTAATAGGAGCGGCCGTCTGAATTTACAAGCACATCCGTATCTGCGTATCCGCCTTCTCCATCATCGTTGTAGAGTTTCAGCAGCAGAGTTCCTCCGCCCCGGTTAATGATGTCCTCGCTCTTTACCCAGTGGAAATGAGACGGGAAGGTCTGGCCGTCTTTCAGGTGGATCAGCTTCTCCGCGTACACCTTCTTATATTTGGGGTTCTTCTGATTGCCGTTGCGGATGGTAATCAAAGAGAAGCCCACCTTATCGAAGTTGTCCAGGCCGCAGTCTGTGATATCCCAGCCCAGCATATTGTCACGGATCTCATCATACTCATGGCTTTTCGTCTTCCACTCCTCCGGAGTCCATTTGCAGAACGGCGGCAGCTCCACCTTATGCTCTGCCAGCAGTGCTTCCATATCACGAATGCACTGATTGATTTTTGAACGCTTCATAATATATCATCCCTCTCCTTGTTTTCCTTTTAAAGCTTATCGATAAAATTCAGTTTTACCTTATATACCTTGCTCTCGCCGGGTCCGAGAACCGGGGCGGCGCAGCCCTCCTGGCCCACCTTGGGACCGTCCAGGAAAACGTTCATCGGCTCCAGGCCCATGACATATTCTCCTTTGCCCAGCATCTTCCATTCACAGAAAAAGGGAAGCTCATTGCCGTCATACTGGACATTGACACCGATTCCTCTCTTCTCGTTGAAAATCGTATACTGGGTCATGCCGTCAGCGTCCTTGGCCAGTTTGTGGAAATAGCAGCGCTCCGGATAAGGATATCCGGGAGCCTCCACCTGCTTCCAGGTATCCGCGTATTTCGCCGCGTTCTCCTCTCTCGGTATCGTTTCCAGGCTGTCAAAAATCAGCTTTGTGCCTTCCTCCAGCAGCGGATATCCGTAATTCAGATGCAGGGCGTAGACAAACTGCCGGTCTCCGAATCCATGGTTTGTCACAGTATCTGTAATGACGATGCTGTCATTTTCATACTCAAACTCCAGCTTTCTGTGGAGAGTCAGATTTTCCCCGAAAATCCGGGCCTCCCTCATGGTGCCTTCCAGGGTCAGTGTGGGATTTTCACCCTTTACCCCTCTCTCATACTTCACATTTTCTGCCGGCGTGTTGGCAATTCTTCCGTGCAGGCCCAGCTCTTCGCCCTCTTCATTGATGAGAGGATTGCCGAAATGCTGCAGGCCGCAGGTGGTCAGCATGCCCACGAAGAAATTGCGGAGCCATCTCTTGCCCTGCGCGTCATAATACTCAGGCGCCACGATTCCGCAGGGGGCCAGATAGTTCATATTTTTTCCCTTATAGCGGACCTGGTACAGATCCATGCAGCGGTCCGGCAGCACCGTCACGGAAAGATTCCCGCCGTTTGCCACTTCCATCATCCGCACGCCGTCTTGAAAGCCGCCGCAAAGCTTAGACTCCTTAAAGGAAATCAGCTGGTCCAGATCCCCGATATGCTCCAGCTTTTCCTGGTATGTTCCGCCCATGTTCTCTTCCTCCTTATTTCTTTCACAGAATGTCGGTCATTTATGCCTCATGCTCTTTCAAAAAAGCTTCCAGCTCTTCTCTGGAGGGCGCTCCCTCCATGGGTCCCTGTTTTCTCACGGACATGGCTCCGGCCGCGTTGGCAAAGCGTCCGCACTCCTGAAGGCTCTTTCCCTCGATCATTGCTGTCAGGAACGCGCCGCAGAAGGTATCTCCCGCTCCGGTAGGATCCACTTCCTCCACATGGAAGCTGGGCACGTCAATGACCTGATCTCCGGAAAAGATCCGGCAGCCTGCGTCACCATTCTTCAGAACCACAACCTTTCCTTCTGCGGCCCACTGTCTGCAGCCCTCATCATCGGTGGGAAGGCCTGTAAACATCATGGCTTCTCCCTTGCTGGGGAAGATAATGTCTGCCCGCTCCAGAACCGGCTGGCACAGAGCCTTGATCTGCTCCACGCTCAGGGCCTCCGGGCGGATATTGGGATCGAAGCATACCTTTGTCTCCTTTGAAACGCCCTTCACCATCTTATAGACAGCGTCCGCGCTGTTTTGATTCGTAGACATGGTAAAGCCGCTCACATGAACCCATTTTGCGTCCCGAATCTTGTCCAGATCCACATCGTCCGGGGTCAGCATACCCGGCGCCGCGTGATGGACATGATACAGGAAGTTCCGGCTTCCGTCTGAATAGTAGCACACAAAGGCCACGCCTGTGGATGCGTCCGGATGAACCCGGATCATGGAACAGTCCGCTCCGTCCTCTTGCAGGCGGTCGGTCACGCAGCGTCCGAAGCCGTCATTTCCCACGACTCCGATCATGGCGCATTTTGCCCCCAGCTTCGCGGCCGCGTTCAGCATAATCGCCGCGTCGCCGCTTGGGTAAGGACCGGTAAAGTCAGCCGGCTTATCCAGCGGCTTGTCCAGCTCCTTGCGCATTACCTCGCACAGAAGCGGGCCCATTGTCACAATGTCATAACCCATAATCATTCCTCCATATACCTTCACATTCTGAATCCAAAATATTTTCTGACTTCAGAATGATTATATTCCTATTCTCCGATGATATCTACAAATATCTTTCTGGCCTGAGGCCCGTCAAACTCCATAAATACAATCTCCTGGGCCTCTCCCATGCAGAGCTTTCCCTCCACCAGAGATACGATCGTATGGTTTCCCACCAGAATAGAACGTAAATGCCCATAAGCATTGGCCGAGGTTCTTCCGTAGGTCGGCAGGAAATGCGCGTGGGAATACTCGTCATCGTCCAGCACCAGACGGTGCAGCAGCACATCCAGATCGCTTAAGATACAGTCCAGCGGCTCTGTCACAATGATTCCGCAGTTGGTATGGGCCGTCACCACCGATACAATTCCGTTTTTGATTCCGGACTGGGCTGCAAATTCCTTTACCTGGTCTCCGATATACTCGGTGTAATACTCATCCTGGGTGTTTACAAAAAACTCATAATGCTTTACCATCCTCTATTCCT
>CALWAV010000014.1 GCA_944375745.1 uncultured Merdimonas sp. | reverse complement strand
AGATCTCGAGAGAATCGCGTTCTTCAATGCCGAATACTTTACGTAATTCCATTGGAAGCGTGATACGTCCCAGTTCATCCAGCCTTCTGACTACTCCGGTGTTCTTCATTGCTTCTCCTCCTTATATTATGGTAACACTTGATAACCCCTAGTATAACAAAAAACGGATCAGATTCCAATAGTAATTTGAATAAACGTGCGGAAATTATTTTTGAAAATTGGTATTTATGGATTATAAAGGAATATTAAGTAAATTAAGAGAAAAAAAGGAAAATGAAATGACGAATTTAGACAAGAATATAAAAAGAAAAACAGAACATAGAAGAAAATTACATAAAATATACTGTAAATAAGATCATTCAGAAGGAAATAGAGTATGTTAAATTACTTGTGGGGCGCCATGCTGCTGCTGGGGATCGTCTATGGAGCCTTCAACGGACGCCTTCCGGAAATTACGGCAGCGGCCCTTGATTCCGCCAAGGAAGCGGTCACTTTATGCATTACCATGACAGGTGTGATGGCTCTCTGGGTGGGGCTTATGGAGATTGCCCGGAAAAGCGGGGTAATCGGGAGAGCCACGAAGAAAATTCAGCCATTTATCAGTTTCATGTTTCCGGGGCTTCCCAGGGAACACAAAGCCAGGGAATATATCACCACCAATATCATTGCCAACGTATTCGGCCTGGGCTGGGCCGCTACACCGGCGGGACTGAAAGCAATGGAGGCCCTGAAGGAACTGGAGGAAGAACGTAAAACTCATCCTGTGGGCGGAAGGCGGGCAGCCCCCAAAGGCACAGCCAGCAATGAAATGTGCACCTTTCTGATCCTGAATATTTCATCTCTTCAGCTGATCCCGGTCAATATTATCGCGTATCGAAGCCAGTATGGAAGTGTGAATCCGGCGGCGGTGATAGCTCCGTCCATAGCGGCCACTTTGCTGAGCGCAGCAGCTGCGGTAATTTTCTGTAAAGTGATGGAGGGGAGGCAGAGTGTGTGGAAACCGTAATTCAGATTCTTCTTTACATATCCGATATGCTGGTTCCCTTTCTAATCCTTTATGTGGTGGCCCACGGGCTTCTTGTCCGGCGTCCTGTCTATGATGATTTTGTAAAAGGGGCCAGGGACGGTTTTAAGACAGTCTTTCAGATCATGCCTACGCTGGTAGGATTGATGGTGGCAGTGGGAATTTTAAGGGCCTCCGGTTTTCTGGATTTTCTGTCGGAAACGCTGGGAAATGTGACAGAACTGGTTCATTTTCCATCAGAATTGGTTCCGCTTACCATTGTACGGATGTTTTCCGCTTCGGCGGCCACAGGGCTGGCGCTGGACATTTTTAAACAATACGGAACTGATTCCTATCTGGGGCTGGCGACTTCCATTTTGATGGGCTGCACGGAAACGATTTTTTATACCATGAGTGTATATTTTATGACGGCGAAGGTGAAGAAGACGCGGTATACGCTGGCAGGAGCTCTGCTGGCCACATTTGTGGGCGTGGCGGCCAGCATTGTGCTGGCCGGGATGATGAAGTGAGCCGGAGAGCGGGCGGAAAAATTCCGCCCGCTCTCCGGCTTTCTTCTATTATAATATACACGCTGCTCTGCCGGGCGCATGTTTCAGTATCCTTTAATCCGTTCCTGTCCAGCCATACAGATAATCCCGGATGACAGAAAAGGGCGCCGGTCCCACAGAAAGAATAAATTCATGAAAATCTCTGATGACAAAATGCTCTCCGAAGGCTTTTTCTGCCTCCTTCTTCAGTTCCAGAATTTCCACAGCCCCCAGATAGTATTTCAGATAATCAGCCGGGTTCTGGACGATAGCCTGGTAGATGGAGTTCAGGACCGTTTCATCTGTGATTCCAAAGGAATAGAAATAGTCAGCCAGATCCTCCGGTTTCCATCCGTCATAATGAATGCCCACGTCAGACCGGGCATAGAGTCCCAGAAGCAGAAAAGAATTGGCGGCAAGCAGCTCCGCGGAATCTGAATCCAGCGATGTATAGCGGTAGGCATACCTTTCCGCGTAAGTGGCCCAGCCTTCCACATAACCGCCGAAATAAAAGATACTGCGCACCGGGTCAAGCTTCAGTGAATTTTCATAGACCGTCTGATAAAGATGGCCCGGCCAGCCCTCATGGGCAAGAGTCGTAAAAAGGGTCAGATTGTCGTAATCGGAAGCCTGATTGATATAGATAACGTGGTCTCTCATCTGATCCAGAGGCGGAGTCAGATAAAAGGCGGGACTTAAATATTTTTCCAGCGAGGGAGCCACGTATTTCACTGTACAGGAGGCGGAATTCACAGCCGGAAAATCTTCCCGGATATCTTCCTGAAGCGCCGCCAGAATATCTTCCGGACTCTGGTATTCTATCTGGCGGGAAAGATGGGTCAGAAGCTCCGGCCGCCTGCCGATGATACTGGCCATCAGCCGGGCGTCAGACAGAAGCTGCTCATCAATGAGATTTCGGATTTCTGTCATGCTGCGGCCGGATCCGATGACGCACTCCACAAGGGCTTTGTAGTAGTCCGCCCCTTCCGGATAATAGCAGAGCCCATAAGGATTTGTGCCCCATTCTTTCAACTCTTCCAGGCCATCCGCCAGGCATTCATACGCAGGAAGCACATGACCGATGACACGGGCCCGGTTGGTTTCCGTGTAAGCGGTCTTTTCCTCTTCTGACAGAAAATCTGCCTGTTGCAGGCGTTCCTCAAAGGAAGTCAGCAGAAAATGACTGCCGGGATTTGAAATGAAATCCCGGCACTGGGCAATTACGGCCTCGGCAGTATCCTCAGACATAAAAAGGCCGGCCTCTGCCTTTTCCTGCTCGTAGGCCAGCAGGCTTTCGTAGTAGGAATCCAGCTGCTCCAGAAGGGCCAGGTAGGTCTCGATATCCTCCTTCGAGGCAAAGCTGTATTCAGCCAGCAGGATGGGAAGCTGTGCCTGGGTTCCAAGCAGGGGGCTTAAGCTTTCTTCATAGTAAGGATAGTTGGAAAGAGACAATTCATTTGTCAGCTGAACCCGGAGAATATCATAAGTCAGCCGGTTGGAGGCGGACAGCTCTTCCTTCGGGAAAGAAGACAGGGCATCCAGGGCATTTTCCAGGGCGGCTGCCGAGCGCTTTTTTGCGTCAGCGGAGCAGTCTCCCAAGGACACAGGCATATCTGTGACGCCCGCAGCATCCGGATCTGCCAGAGTATAGTGAAGCGTCAGTGTGTTTGAGGACACATTTGACAGGAACAGTTCGCTGGTAAAGGTTTTGAAGGCTTCATCAGCGTTCTGCCCCCTGTTTTCCCGCAGAAGCGGGAAAAGGAAAACTACGCAGAGCAGCAGAACAAGAAAAATAAAAAGGAGCTGCAGAATTCTGGAAAGCTTTTTTTCACGTGCAAATCTTTCCTTTATGAATATCAATTACGTTCACCTGAAAAAGATTTTACTGGATCTTATGAGAAAAGGAGCAATTAAAGTCCAGCAGGGGAAAGGTTTAAGGCTCAAAGCCTGATTTTGAATATTATTTTTTGATGCTTTCGAAAAGGCTTGCTTGTGACGCGGCGTCATGAGTTATACTTTTATTCAGGAGGTAATGCAGAAATGGAAAAATACAGAGCAATACCGGAAGGCTATATGACGGCAGGCGAAGCCGCGAAAAGGATGGGCGTCACCGTGCGGACCCTGCAGTATTATGACAGAGAGGGCCTGCTGCGTCCATCTGCTCTGAGCGAGGGCGGCCGGAGACTCTATACAGATAAGGATATTATAAAGCTTCATCAGATTCTGTCGCTGAAGAATCTGGGTTTCTCCCTTGACGATATCAAAAACAGGCTGATCCCTCTTGACACTCCGGCAGAGGTGGCGGAAGTGCTGGAAGAACAGGCGGCTGCCGTGGGTCAGAAGCTGGAAGAGCTGACGGAATCTTTAAGGGAACTGGAGGCGCTGCGGGACGAGGTGCTTCAGATGCAGTCTGTGGACTTCAAAAAGTACGCGGATATCATTGTGAATCTGCAGATGAAAAATGAGTTCTACTGGCTGATTAAGCATTTTGACGGGCAGATGCTGGATCATATCCGGGGACGTTTTGATAAGGACAGCGGACAGGAGTTTATGAACCGCTTTATCAGGCTTCAGGAGAGAGCAGTTCAGCTTCAAAATGAAGGAATTCCGGCCGACAGTGAAGAAGGACAGAAATTTGCGAAGGCTTACTGGGACATGATTACGGAGTTTACCGGCGGCGACATGAGTATGCTCTCAAGGTTGATGGAATTTGGCCAGGATGTGAATATAGATCCGAAGTGGAAAGAAAAGCAGGAGGCTGCAAATGGCTATGTGGGTCAGGTGCTGGATGTATATTTTTCCAGGCTGGGAGCAGATCCGTTCGGGGAGGGAGCGCAATGACAAATGCCATAGACATCAGAGGGTTAAAGAAAAGCTATGGAGATCATGAGGTACTAAAGGGGCTTGATTTCTGCGTGCGTCAGGGAGAGATTTTTGCTCTGCTCGGCGTGAACGGCGCGGGAAAGACCACAGCCCTGGAGTGTATAGAGGGACTGCGGAAATATGACAGCGGCCAGATTGCGGTTCATGGCAGAACGGGGATTCAGCTTCAGTCGGCTTCTCTGCCGGAGCATATCAGGCCCATGGAAGCGGTAAAGCTGTTTGCCGGATGGAATAAAACCACGCCTGACAGAGAACTGCTTGCTGCTCTCGGGATTGGGGAGCTGGCGGGAAGGCAGTATTACCAGCTGTCCACCGGCCAGAGACGGCGGCTTCACCTGGCTCTGGCGCTGATCGGAGATCCGGATATTCTCTTTCTGGATGAGCCCACGGCAGGACTGGATGTGGAAGGAAGGCTTTCTCTCCACGAACAGATTCAGAAGCTGAAGGCCCTGGGAAAGACCATTATCCTGGCCAGCCACGACATGGCAGAGGTGGAAAGCCTCTGTGACCGGATCGGGATTCTGACAGCGGGGAAGATTGCTTTTACCGGCACGGTGGGAGAGCTTCATGAAAAAGTGGGGAAGCATTACCACATTTCGGTCCGGACAGCGGACGGGACCGCTGTTTATGAAACGGATAACATCAGGGACACCCTGTTTTCGCTGCTCGCCCGATACAGGGAGAGCGGGACGGATATTCTGGAGATCCGGACAGACCGGGGTTCGCTGGAGCGGCATTTTATGAAAATTGCAAAAGGAGGATGACATATGGGAGCTTTTCTGTACGGAATCTCTCTGCAGTGGAAGATGGACATACGGAGCAAAACACTGCTTATTACCTGCTATATCGTTCCGCTTTTATTTTTCGCACTGATGGGAGGAATCTTTACGTCTGTTATGCCCGGCGCAGAAAAGACGCTGATTCAGTCCATGACAGTATTTGGTGTATCCATGGGAGCAATGATCGGTCTGCCGCCCTCCCTTGTGGAAATCTACAGCGGCGGAATCCGAAAGGTTTACAAAGCAAACGGGGTTCCGTTCTGTCTCGGCCTTGTATTGACAAATATCTCGGCGTTTCTGCATCTGTTTCTTATGAGTGTGATTCTTTATGGAGCGGCGCCTCTCGTATTTGATGCCGAAATTCCGGAAAATCCGGGGGCATATTTTGCCGGCCTTGCCGTGTTCATCCTGGTTTCCCTAAGCATTGCGTCCGTCATCGGCCTGGCGGTAAAGGATCAGGCGAAAACCTCCATGTTTTCCATTCTTGTGTTCCTGCCGTCTATCCTGCTTTCCGGAATTATGTTTCCGGAGGAACTGCTTCCGGCAGGGTTTGAGACCCTGGGAAAACTGTTTCCGGCATTCTGGGGATACAGGCTGATGACGGAAAACGCCTTTCGTTTTGAAAATCTGCTGCCCTTGCTGCTGATTTTCGCTGCGGCTGCTTTTGTCTGCGGGATTCTGCTGCGCAGAGTCAGAGAATAACCGGCGGTATGGTTCAAAGGACAGGAAAAAAGGAGAACGGTACGCGTTGACCATTCTCCTTTTAGCTGTCAATTATTCAAGTATAAACATTTATTCAGCCGCAGGCTTTCATCCTGTATGGTGAAAGCGGCAAAACTGATTTGGCTAATCCGTGAAATCTTAAGCCTCAGCCGTATCCTCTTCGCCTTCGCCCTCAGCCGGAGCATTGTGAACCTCGATGACGGTGGCGATCGTCGCATCCAGCGGAGTCTGCAGATCAATATCCGGATTCTTTGCGATATCCAGATCCTCCACCTTCAGAGTATCGCCCACCTTCATGCTGCTCACATCTATCTTGATCTTATCTACCAGCGCAGCCGGGAGAGCCTTATAGGAAACCTCCTGCAGCATCTGCTGAACTACACCGCCCTGAACGGCTTCATGGTTCAGAAGAATAATCTCAGCTACAGAATGTACTTTCTCATTGCTTACCAGAGCCTGGAAATCAATTTCCAGAAGCTGTCCTTTTAAGGTATCGTAATCCATTTCCTTAATCAGGGCATCGTAAGTCTGGCCGTCTACCTCCAGCATTACCTGGCTTCCTTTGCCGTTTGTCTTAAGGATACGCTCCACCGCAGGCTTCTCAATCTTGAGCGGAATCGATTCTGCCATCTCGCGGCCGTAGATAACGCCCGTCACATATCCTTCTCTTCTCAGTTTCTTGGCTTTTGTGGTCATGTCTCTTCTTTCAGCTTTTAAAGTATTCATTTATCTTTTCCTCCAAAAATCTGAATCGCTTAGCAGCCTTCCACTTTGCAGAACAAACAGGTATTGTTAAGTGTTCGTTATTTAATTATAGTTTTATTATAGCACCGCTTGTCAAGATAAAAATCAGATTTATTGGCGTAAAAATATTAAAAAATTATAAAAAAAGAGAAAACAAAGTATTTTATCGGTATATCTGGAAAGAAACTGGAAATTTAAAAGGCATTCCAGATAAAATAAATGCCCATAAAAGCAGTTGTGCCGGGCTTCCGGCTGTGGTATTCTGATATTGCAGATGTTCGATCTGCGCAGGGAAGCAATTCTGTTTTCCCATTCCCAGAACAAAAAGTAAAAATTGTGACTGCTGTGTATGGAACGGGCAGTGGAAGAAGGAGCTGGTGCCTATGAATGCCGTTTTCTGATCTTGCGGAGCGGATATCAAAAACGTATAATGAAAAGAGGAACCAACCGGGTGAAAATAAAGCGGTACAAATTCAGAACGGCACAAAGGATAAACCGCAAATATAAAGACAGGCTGTTTCGCTTCGTCTTTCAGAATAAGAAGGATTTACTGGAGCTTTACAATGCGATAAACGGGACGGATTACCAGGATGAAGAAGAGCTGGAAATCAATACGCTGGAAAATGTGCTTTATCTAAGCATGAAAAATGACCTTTCATTTCTTCTGTGCGATACGATGAATCTTTATGAACATCAGAGTACGTGGAATGAAAACATGCCTTTGAGAGGGCTTCTGTATTTCGCGGAGCTGTATCAGCGATATCTGGAAGAGAATGGTTACCGTCTGACCGGAACCGGGAGAAGGCTGCCGCTGCCTTTTCCCAGGTATGTGGTATTCTACAATGGTACAAAAGAGGAACCTGATCAGATGCAGCTTCTGCTGTCGGACTCTTTTCAGAAGCAGGGAAAGGATGAGCTTCCCGGTCTGGAGTGCAGGGCTGTTGTACTTAATATTAATTACGGACATAATCAGGCAATCATGGAACGCTGCCGCAGGCTTAAGGATTATTCTGAGTTCATAGAAGAAATCCGCCGCAACCTGAGAGCGGGCATGGTGCTGGAAGACGCTGTAGAACAGGGAATCGAAGCCTGCATAAGACGGGGAATATTAGAAGATATTCTCAGAAAAAGCAAAATGGAGGTGCGTAAGATGCTGCTGACAGAGTATGATGAAAAGGCGGAGAGGGAATATCTCCGGAAGGAAGCGGTTGAGATGGGTCTGGAAGAAGGAAGAGAACAAGGCCTGCAGGAAGGAATCTGTGCCTTTATTCTGGATAATCTGGAAGAAAATGTGCCCAAAGAGAGAATTCTTTCCAAGCTGGAGCGCCGGTTTTCTCTGACGCCGGAACAGGCGGAGGAGTACTTTGAAAAATACGGAAGGGAAGAGCAACAGGCACGGTAAATGCGTATGTTAACGTGGATGGTGCAAACAGAGAACGGAAAAAGAACAAATGAGAAAACGGCTTGACAAAGCCATCCCTGCGTGTTACGCTCATTTATATGAAAAACCGCATATTTACTGCAAACGCTATGAAGAAAAGAGTAGGCTGAGTGCGCTTTTTACAGAGAATTCCCGGAGGCTGAGAGGGATGAAGGCAAAGCGGCTGAAGATGGTTTCTGAGCGGCACGGATGAACGCGGGCAAGGCTGCGATAAGACGTGACAGGACCGCCTGTTACAGCGGAAGGGTATAAGGATGGAGTCCATAAGAAGCATAGATCCGTTCCGTACCCGCAGAGGCCGGTTCCGTGAGGGACTGGTGAATGGAAGTGGTAACACGGGAATATCCCGTCTTCTTTAGAGATAAAGAAGACGGGTTTTTTATTGCAGTATTATTTGCAGTTTAAAAGAAAAGAGAGGGAAACAAGGATGGAAAAGAAGAAGTTTTACATGACGACTGCTATCGCCTATACCTCCGGCAAGCCTCATATCGGCAACACCTATGAGATTGTGCTGGCGGACGCTATCGCCCGGTTCCGGAGAATGCAGGGCTATGATGTGTTCTTTCAGACAGGAACCGATGAGCACGGACAGAAAATTGAGCTGAAGGCTCAGGAAGCCGGAGTGACGCCCAAGGAATTTGTAGATCAGGTATCCGGGGAAATCAAGCGGATTTGGGATCTGATGAACACTTCTTATGATAAGTTTATCCGTACAACGGATGACTATCATGAGAAACAGGTACAGAAAATCTTTAAGAAGCTTTACGATCAGGGAGATATCTACAAAGGCTCTTATGAAGGGCTTTACTGCACGCCCTGCGAGTCCTTCTGGACGCCGTCTCAGCTGGTGGACGGCAAGTGTCCGGACTGCGGCCGCGAGGTGCAGCCGGCTAAGGAGGAGGCCTACTTCTTCCGTATGAGCAAATACGCAGACCGCCTGATCGATCATATCAACAAGCATCCGGAATTTATTCAGCCGGTATCCCGGAAAAATGAGATGATGAACAATTTCCTGCTTCCGGGTCTGCAGGATCTCTGCGTATCCCGTACCTCCTTCAAGTGGGGAATACCGGTAGATTTTGACCCGAAGCATGTGGTTTATGTGTGGCTTGACGCGCTGACCAACTATATCACCGGAATCGGCTATGAATGCGACGGAGAGTCCAGCGACCTGTTCAAGAAGAACTGGCCGGCAGACCTGCATCTGATTGGAAAGGATATTATCCGTTTCCATACCATTTACTGGCCCATTTTCCTGATGGCCCTGGATCTCCCGCTTCCGAAGCAGGTATTCGGACACCCCTGGCTGCTGCAGGGCGACGGCAAGATGAGCAAATCCAAGGGAAATGTGCTCTATGCGGACGACCTGGTGGATATGTTCGGCGTGGATGCGGTGCGCTTTTTCGTGCTGCACGAGATGCCCTTTGACAATGACGGCGTAATCACCTGGGAGCTGATGGTGGAGCGCATCAATTCTGAGCTGGCCAATACTCTGGGAAATCTGGTAAACCGTACCATTTCCATGTCAAATAAATATTTCGGCGGCGTGGTGAACAATGCGGGAGTGATTGAGCCTGTTGACCGGGAGCTGCGTGAGACTGCTGTGACAGCCGCGGAAAAGGCTTCTGCGAAAATGGACGAGCTTCGAGTGGCAGATGCCATTACCGAGATCTTTGCGCTGTTCAAGCGCTGCAATAAATATATTGATGAGACCATGCCCTGGGCTCTGGCAAAGGATGAGAGCAAGAAGGACAGACTGGCTACCGTACTCTACAATCTGGTGGAGGCGATCAGTATCGGGGCTTCTCTTCTGGAGCCGTTTATGCCGGAGACTTCCGCGAAGATTCTGTCTCAGCTGGGCGCAAAGAAGCGTTCTCTGGAGGTTATGAATATGTTCGGACTGTATCAGTCCGGCACAAAGGTAACGGATAAGCCGGAGATCCTGTTTGCCCGTCTGGATGTGAATGAGGTCCTGGCAAAGGTAGAGGAGAAAAAAGCGGCCGAGGCAGCAGGAAGCGCGGACGCGGCTTCCGCGGCCGCCGGAGAGAAGGCAGACGGCACAGATGCTGCAGAGGAAAAGGCTGTGATTGATATTGAGCCGAAGCCGGAAATCACCTTTGAGGATTTCACAAAGCTTCAGTTCCAGGTGGGTGAAATCATTGCCTGCGAGGCGGTGAAGAAGTCCAAGAAGCTTCTGTGCTCCCAGGTGCGCATCGGCAGCCAGGTGAAGCAGATTGTATCCGGAATCAAAGCCCATTACACGCCGGAGGAAATGGTCGGCAAGAAGGTTATGGTGGTAGTAAATCTGAAGCCTGCCAAGCTGGCCGGAGTCCTTTCTGAGGGAATGATTCTCTGCGCAGAAGACGCGGACGGCAATCTGGCGCTGATGACGCCGGATAAGGACATGCCTGCGGGAGCGGAGATCTGCTAGAACAGAGGAGCCGCAGGCAGCCTGCGCATGAGGATGATATAAAAGTAAGGAAATAAGGAAATAAAGAAATAAAATGTCCCTTTCAGAGTCTGGGCTTATTGCTTCGGACCCTGAGGGGGATGTTTTTTTGAAATCGAATCTTCTAAATAAACAAATTTCGCTGAAATGTAAGAAACCTGAAAGAATTTTCTTCAGCTGTCTGTAAGAAATTTTTCTTAATCTTATAGAAGATGAAATCCGGACCGGAAAACACAATAAAGGGCTGACAGTTTCATTAGAAAGAGGAGGACAGGAAGATGGGACAGACAGGGGAAAAATGGAGACGGATTCTTGGAGCAGCGCTGGCTTTCAGCCTGATATCCGGCTGCGGCGCCGCAGCCAGTGGTGTGGAAGACTGGAATCCGGCGTTTCAAAACGCGCTGGGACTTACCCGGGAACAACGGCTGGAAGACTTCGATTATCTGGTCAGCACATTGAAGGACAGTTACCTTTGCCTTGGCATACATGATCGGGAAAATCCGGATTATCCGGCAGAGGATATCTTTCGGGATTATCGGGAGATGATAGAAGAGACAGACAGCGACGAGGCGTTTTACAGCGCGGTCTACAGCACGCTATATCTTCTGGGAACTTATGGCCATCTGTGGCTCATTGAACCGGAAGCTTATCAGGACTATCTGTCCGCCTATTGTGACAGTCAGACAGACGGACAGGCAGACACTCAGGCAGAGGAAAGGACTCACTGGAAAGAGGTACTCGAATCACCCGGGACAAAAGAAGGTTACGAGAAGCTGAAAAAGATGCTGGAGGCGCAGGAAGATGAGAGTGACGGTGAAAATGCCGGAACAGAAACGGCCGGGGAGGAAGCAGCCAATATTCATACGCTGCAGCTTCCGGCTTCTGGAATCGCTTATGTAAAAATCGACAGCTTTCCCGCAGAATATGAAGAGGATCAAAAACAGCTTTTTTCGCTTTTTGATTCACTGGAAGGTTATACGGATCTGATAATTGATGTGACCGAAAACAGCGGAGGAAGTGAGCTTTACTGGCAGAATCTCCTGGTATCGCCGTTTATAGAGGAATCGATATCCTGTACCAATTATGCGCTTCTGGCAGACAGTGAGAATAACCGGCCTTATATTGAAAATGTATTTTCGGAAGAGGAACTTCATCCGATTGGAGAACTGCCGGCGCTGCCTAAGCTGAACCGGGAGGGGCTGGAGGCCGCGGATTATTATGTGGAAAGCGTACTTCATGTATCGCCGGGAAATTACCGGGCGCCGTTTGAAGGAAGAATCTGGCTTCTGGTCGGACCGCAGGTTTATTCGGCCAGTGAATCCTTTGCAGTGTTTTGCAAAGAGACAGACTTTGCAAAACTTGTGGGAGAGCAGACCGGGGGAGATGGAATCGGAAGCCTGGACCCTGTTTTCCTTCAGCTCCCCAACTCCGGTATTCTGGTACAGTATACTATGATGTACGGACTGAATCCCGATGGTTCGAGCAGCGAAGAAGCCGGAACCACACCGGATATTTTGTCAGATGGCTCAGAAGATCCTCTGGTGACAGCTCTGCGGGAGATAGAAAAGGCCTCCCATTGAGGGGAGGTGGAAACTGAACGGGCAAGTCGGATATCTGCGGCGTACTTATATGATGTACGCCGCAGTCCGGAGAAGGGGATGGGTGTTGGGAAAAGTGTCATGTGTTGAATTCAGATAACATTATATGACGGTATTTTGAAAATCAGAAATACGTCTGCAAATCCATCTGCTTGGCCTGCTCCAGCAGGAATTTATACCGCTTCTGCACAGAATAGATTTCATAAGTATAGCAGTCGATCAGATCCGGATCTACGACCGCCTCGAAGTTTGCGTAGGCGGTGTCCAGTGCGTTTTTTGTGAGATAAAGGTCTTCCAGAAGCTGGCGCCGGGTAAAGGATTCGCCGGAAGCACCCTGTGTCTGCTCTTTCTTAAAAAGACTCATGCTGTAACCCCCGCTTTTTATAAGTTGTCTTTCGGGCCTGCCCTCTGCGGTGAAGGCCCTTTTTTCCGTGCTACAATATGAGTATAGGCCAGGATGAAGGAATTTATACTAAAAATAGAATATATTGGATGTCCGGGCCATATAAATAATAAAAAAACGAAGGACAACAGCTATGAAGGTATTGAATTTTCTGCTGCGCATGGTATTCGGGGCGATAGGCATTCAGCTCATCAATGCCCTTCTGCTCTCTCAGAATATTTCTGTATTTGTGGGATTGAATGTGCTGACCCTTTTGACAGTCGGAAGCCTTGGAATCAGCGGGCTGGGGCTGCTTTACGGAATTGCGGCCTTCGGAATTTTGTGAATATTTTACAATGGACAAATTTGAAAAAGACAGCTATACTTTACCTACGATC
>CALWAV010000013.1 GCA_944375745.1 uncultured Merdimonas sp. | reverse complement strand
CGGAGCCTCGATTCCGGACCTGGACCGTATTATAAAGATGAGCGCGCTGTTTGGCGTGAGTACGGATTACCTGTTAAAGGATGAGATGGAGGAACTGTCTTATTCGGAGACCGACGAGCCTGCGGAGAATGCGGCGCGCCGGGTAAGCCTGGAGGAAGCCAATGCCTTTATGGATGTAAGCCGGGAGACCTCCGGACGGATTGCGTTCGGCGTGGTTCTGTGCATCCTCTCGCCGCTCACTGTGATTCTGTTGTGCGGTCTTGCGGCGGAGGAAAGAATTGCTTTATCCATGCGGGCGGCTGAAGGCATCGGCGGACTGGTTCTGATTCTGATGGTGGCAGCTGCGGTGGCAGTTTTTGTTCTGAATGGAATTAGGCTTTCCAGATATGAATACCTGGAAAAGGAAGATATCGTTCTGGAATACGGTGTGGCCGGAATTGTGGAAAAGAAGAAAGAGGAATTTGCCGGGACCTTCCGCGTCAGTATCACAGGCGGCGTGGTTCTGTGCATCCTGGCGGCAGTGCCGCCTCTGCTTGCCGGCGCTTTCGGCGCGGGGGCTCTGCCGGCAACTCTGTCCGTATGTATTCTTCTGATCCTTGTGGCCTGCGGCGTCTGGCTGTTTGTGCGCTGCGGCACCATCCAGGGCAGCTATCAGAAACTTCTCCAGGAGGGAGACTATACTGCGGAAAAGAAGAGGGCCAACCGGATTCTCGGCGTCTTTCAGGGCGCTTACTGGTGTATCGCTACGGCCATTTACCTTTATATCAGCTTCACCCGGAATAACTGGGAAAGTTCCTGGATTATCTGGCCGGTAGCAGGCGTTCTGTTTGCGGCGGTGTTCGGGATTCTGGAGACGCTGGTAAAGAAGAAGTGATAAGGCGCCTGGTCGTGTCCGTCTGGCTTGCGGTCCGCGGGCATGACCGGGGTGAAGAGAAAAGAGACAGTTCCATGAAATGCAGGTTAAAAGCATGCATTTCACGAAACTGTCTCTTTTTTAGGCCGGCGGATAAACCGGCGGCCTTCTTATGCGTTCTTCCTCTTGTATTCCGTTCCCCATGCGATCATGGCGTCCAGAACCGGCTGCAGGCTGTATCCGGTTTCGGTGAGCGTATATTCCACCCGGGGCGGCACTTCCGCATAGACCTTCCGGGTCAGAAGGCCGCATTCTTCCATGGAGCGAAGGTTGGCAGTCAGAACCTTCTGGGAAATATTTCCGATGGATTTCTTTAATTCCCCAAACCGTTTTGTGCCGCCCAGCAGATCCCGGATAATCAGAACCTTCCAGCGGTCGCTGATGAGCATCAGAGTAGTCTCTACCGGACAGGCCGGTAATTCTTTTTTCATAAAAATCCCCCATTTTCCATAATAGTATCTTTCAGGTAACTATAGCACTTTTTTGTGCTTACTTTATATTTTTTCTCTACATTCCTACAATAGCATTAAAGACAGCAGTTGTCAATGAGGCAGTATAAATGGGAAATATAAGGAGGATGCAAAATGACAGCACAGGAATGTCTGCAGATATTGCGTGACGTGAAAGATGTGGCTTTTGCCACAGTGGATGAAAACGGATTTCCGCAGGTGCGGATGATTGATGTAATGCTGGTGGAGGAGGGAAAACTTTACTTCTGCACAGCCAGGGGAAAGGATTTCTACCGGCAGCTGACAGCTTCCGGACGTGTGGCAGTCACAGGGATGAACCGGGAATACCAGATGGTGCGGGTGAGCGGAAAGGTTCGAAAACTTCCGGAACAGAAAGCCTGGATTGACCGGATTTTCGAAGAAAACCCGTCCATGAAAGGTGTGTATCCAGGAGAGAGCCGTTACATACTGGAGCCTTTCTGCATAGAGGAAGGGCAGGTAGAATTCTTCGACCTGGGAAAGAGCCCGATTTACCGGGAAAGCTTTTGTATTGGAAAGGAAAAAATAAGGCTGAAAGGATTTGAAATCACAGATGCCTGTATCGGCTGCGGGGAGTGTATGCGGAACTGTCCCCAGCAGTGCATCGAAGAGGAGAGCCCTTATGTGATCCGGCAGGAACACTGCCTGCACTGCGGATTATGCCGGGAGAATTGCCCGGTACAGGCCATAGAAAGGAGAGGTGAATCATGATGCTGCAGGAGATAGGAAAGCTTCTTTGGGAGAGAAAGGATTTTTTTGCGGGACTGATTCTGGAGCATCTGCAGATTTCGCTGCTGGCGATTCTGATTGCGATTGTAATCGGCGGAATCTTCGGGCTGCTTATCAGTGAGTTTCAGAAGGCGGCGAAGCCCACCCTTGGAGTGGTAAATTTTCTGTATACCATTCCTTCCATTTCCATGCTGGGCTTTCTGATTCCCTTCTCCGGAGTGGGAAATGCCACAGCGGTAATTGCCCTGACTGTATATGCCCTGCTTCCCATGGTGCGGAACACTTATACCGGTATGACGAATGTGGATCCGGCTATTTTGGAGGCGGCGAAGGGAATGGGAAGCACGCGGATGCAGATTCTTTTTAAAATTCGTCTTCCGCTGGCCATGCCGGTGATTATGTCCGGCATCCGGAGTATGGTGACCATGACCATTGCTTTGGCCGGTATCGCTTCCTTTATTGGCGCAGGCGGCCTGGGCGTGGCCATTTACCGGGGCATTACCACGAACCAGACGGCTATGACCATGGCAGGCAGTCTCCTGACGGCGTTTCTGGCTCTGGTGATGGATTTCCTGTTCGGGTTCATCGAGCGGCGTATGATGAAGCGCAGCGCCAGGGCAAAGCGGACCAACCGAATTCTGGGACTTGCGGCGTTGATTCTCTGCCTGCTTGGTCTTCTGGCGGCGGTTCTGTCATCCCGGAAAGGGGAGACCATTTATATTGCCACGAAGCCTATGACGGAACAGTATGTGCTGGGAGAGATGCTGGACATTCTGATTGAGCAGGATACGGATCTGGAAGTGGAGCTGACCCAGGGCGTAGGCGGCGGAACCTCCAATATCCAGCCAGCTATGGAGAGCGGAGAATTTGACATCTATCCGGAGTATACGGGTACGGCCTGGAATATGGTCTTAAAGAGGGACGGCCTGTACACAGAAGATCTGTTTGGGGAGATGGAGCAGGAATACGAGGAACAGTATTCCATGCAGTGGGCAGACATGTATGGATTTAACAATACCTATGGCCTGGTGGTACGGAAAGAGATTGCGGATCAGTATGACTTGAAAACCTATTCGGATCTGGCGGCGGTGTCAGACCAGCTGATTTTCGGAGCAGAGTATGATTTCTTCGAGCGGGAGGACGGCTATGACGCTCTTTGTGAGACCTATGGGCTTTCCTTTAAGGAGACGATGGATCTGGATATCGGTCTGAAATATCAGGCGCTGAACCAGGGAAGAATTGATGTGATGGTAGTGTTTACCACGGACGGACAGCTTTCCGCCTCGGACGCGGTGGTGCTGGAGGATGATAAGCAATTTTACCCGTCGTATCTTTGTGGAAACATCGTCCGGAGCGAGGTGCTGGAGGAGCATCCGGAGCTCAGTGAGGTGTTTGAAAAGGTTACGGGCATTATTTCGGACAGTGATATGGCGCAGATGAATTATCAGGTGGAGACAGAAGGGCAGGAGCCCAGGGATGTGGCAGAGGAGTTTCTGGCGGCCCGCGGCCTGTTGAAGTAAGGAGGAAATGAGACATGCAGACAGTGATTGAATTTCGGCATATCAAAAAGGCATATGGAGACAAAGTGGTACTGAAGGATTTGAACCTGTCTATTGAGAAAGGAGAGTTTGTCACCATCATCGGCTCGTCCGGCTGCGGTAAGACCACAGCCCTGAAGATGGTAAACGGACTGATTTCCCCGACGGCGGGAGATATTCTGATAGACGGGGAGAATATACGGGAAAAGAACCAGACAGAGCTTCGCAGAAATATCGGCTATGCCATTCAGGGAAGCGTGCTCTTTCCCCACATGACGGTGGAGCAGAATATTTCTTACGTGCCGAATCTGCTCAATAAGAGAGACAGACAGAGGACCAAAGAGGCGGTCAGCAAATGGATGAAAATCGTGGGGCTGGAGGAAGAGCTGAAAAGCCGTTATCCTTCGGGGCGGTGGACGAGCTGACCCGCTCCCAGCTTCAGACGGAGCTGCGCCGGATCTATGAGCAGACAGGCATTACCGTGCTCTTTGTGACCCACGATATTTCCGAGGCTCTGAAGCTTGGCACGAAGGTGCTTGTCATGGATAAAGGAGAGATTCAGCAGTATGACACACCGGCGGAGCTGCTGCGGCACCCTGCCACGGAGTTTGTGAAAAAGCTGGTGGATCAGGAGCGGCGTATCTGCCACCTGCCCGATGACCGGCTGGCGGACTGCGAATACAGCGGTGCGGGAGAGAAGAAGAACGGATAAGCGAGAATAGATAAGCAGTGCGTGAGAAGCAGGTCCGGCTTGAAAAAAACAATCTGTCATGATAAAGTGAAACGGAAAGCAGCACAAAAGATCAGCGGCAGGAGAGGACGGACACAGGCATGGCAGTGGATATGAAGGAGATTATAGCGGAGGCAGCGAGACGTCTTATCATGGAAAAGAAGGTTAAAAAGCTGACGGTGAAGGACATTGTGGAGGAGTGCAGTATCACCCGGCAGACCTTTTATTACCACTTTGAGGATATTCCGGATCTGTTCCGGTGGATTTTACAGAGAGGATCGGAAAAACTGCTTCAGGAATGTATGGAGCAGGAGAGCGCGGAAGGGAAGCTCAGGTATTTGTTTCTGATGCTTTTAAACGCTCAACCCTATGTGCGCCAGGGAATTGCGTCCAACTACCGGGACGAGCTGGAAGCGATTATCAGAGAGACTTTCTATGCTTTTTTCGAGCAGGCTGCGGCCGAAGGCGGGCTGTATCAGGATTACAGCGGCAGGGATGCCCGGCTGATTATCCGCTACCACTGCGAGGCGCTTATGGGACTCCTGCAGAGCTGGACCGAGAAGGACACACAGGATTTGGACTATATTGTTCACAGCGTTTACCGGATATTGAAGGGAGAGATGGCGCCCATGGGAGAAAAAGATACGTTTTGAAAAGCGCCTGTTATCCCGCGTGTTTGATATGAAAAATGTTTTTACAGAACTGGCCGGAGTGTAAAAAATTTTTACACTTCGGTCTTTTTGTCTATACAGAAGGAAATTTCTGATCATGGTTTTTCGGAAAAAGCTCTGCTACAATGCTTCTTGATGAGAGGAACAGGAGACTGCAAAGGGAAAGGAGTGCGGTATATATGGCTCATGAGCTGCTTTCGGTGAAGCTGTGTGAACTGGATGAAAAACTGGGAAGGCTTCACAGCAGAATTCAGTTCAGCCAGACCTCTGACAGGAACAGCCTGGCCCGGGAAACGAAGCTCGTCCGCCGGGAGTGCGAAGAAGAACAGCAGAATTTAAGCAGAAGACTGAAGTTCAGCAGGTCGGAGATGGCTGGAAGAATATCGAGGATCTATGAAAAAATGGAGGAGACAGTCCGTAAGGCTAGGAATGAGATGGAAAACGGCCAGGAAAAGATTTCCCCGGAGGAATGGCTGCTCCTGGCGGAATACAGCCTGGATTTTGCAAGCCAGGCCGCGGACCGGGCGCTTCTGATTTCCCTGGAGGCAATTGGGAAACAGGCAGAAGAGGAGCTGTCTTAATCATACAGAAATGGAGGAGAGAACATGAAAGAAGTAAAATCGCCGAAGAAGCCTTTGTACTATTACTACGGCATTGTGCTGCTGGTCATTCTGCTGGCGAATATTTTTCTGACGCCGATGCTGAACAGGGCACAGGTGACAGATGTGGATTATGGAACTTTTATGAGTATGATCGAGGATGAAAATATAGGAAGGGTAGAGGTGGACAATTCCCAGATTCTGTTTACCGATAAGGATGAAACCCAGATATACCGGACGGGAGTTATGGAAGATCCCACGCTGACCCAGAGGCTTTATGACGCAGGCGCGGTCTTTGACAGAAATATGGACGACGGTTCTTCCTCCCTGCTGTCAAGCCTTCTGACCTTCCTGATTCCGCTGGTGATTTTCATCGCCCTGGGACAGTACATGAACAAGAAGCTGATGGAGCAGATGGGCGGAAAGAATTCCATGGCCTTCGGCATGGGAAAGAGCAATGCGAAGGTCTATGTGCAGTCCACAAAGGGCATCCGCTTCGATGATGTGGCAGGCGAGGAGGAAGCCAAGGAAAGCCTGGCCGAGATTGTGGATTATCTTCACAATCCGAAGAAATATTCCGAGGTGGGAGCTTCCATGCCAAAGGGCCTTCTTCTTGTCGGCCCTCCCGGCACAGGAACGACCATGCTGGCCAAGGCGGTGGCCGGAGAGGCGAACGTGCCCTTCTTCTCCATTTCCGGTTCGGAATTTGTGGAGATGTTCGTAGGAATGGGAGCCTCCAAGGTGCGTGACCTGTTCAGCCAGGCCAAGGAAAAAGCGCCCTGTATCGTCTTCATCGATGAGATTGACGCCATCGGAAAGAAGCGTGACGGACAGATGGGCGGCAATGATGAACGGGAGCAGACTCTGAACCAGCTTCTGACAGAGATGGACGGCTTTGAGGAAAATACGGGAGTCATGATTCTGGCGGCAACCAACCGGCCGGAATCCCTGGACCCGGCGCTTACAAGACCCGGACGTTTCGACCGGCGCATCCCGGTGGAGCTGCCTGATCTGAAGGGAAGAGAGGATATTCTGAAGGTGCACGCGAAAAAGGTAAAGCTGGCGGACGACGTGAATTTCCACACGATTGCCCGGATGGCGGCAGGAGCTTCCGGCGCGGAGCCGGCCAATATCATAAACGAGGCGGCTCTCCGTGCGGTGCGTGACGGACGGTCTTACGTGACGGAGGCGGATCTGGAGGAAAGCATCGAGGTAGTCATCGCAGGTTATCAGAAAAAGAATGCCGTGCTCTCCGATCAGGAGAAGCGTGTGGTGGCTTATCACGAGACGGGACATGCGCTTGTGGCAGCCATGCAGAGCCATTCAGCTCCGGTACAGAAGATCACGATTATTCCGCGTACCTCAGGCGCGCTGGGCTATACCATGCAGGTGGAGCAGGGGGATAAATATCTGCTGACCAAGAAAGAGATAGAGGACAAGATTGCGGTCTACACCGGCGGACGGGCTGCCGAGGAAGTGGTATTAGGAGAGATTACCACAGGTGCCTCCAACGATATCGAGCAGGCCACAAAGCTTGCCCGGGCCATGATTACCCGCTACGGCATGAGCGATGATTTCGATATGGTAGCCATGGAGACGGTAAACAACCAGTATCTGGGCGGAGATACCTCTCTGGCCTGCTCACCTGAGACTCAGAAGGAAATCGATGAAAAGGTTGTGGCGATTGTAAAGGAACAGCATGCAAAGGCTGTTGAAATCCTGAAGCAGAACAGGAAGAAGCTGGATGAACTGGCGGATTACCTGTATGAGAAGGAAACGATCACAGGCGAAGAATTTATGGAAATTCTGGATCGTAAGGAGGCGTAAAACATGAGGAGATATTCAGGCTTCAGATGGATGCAGTTTATCATAGGGATCCTGCTGGTGATTCTTGGAATATGGACCCTGAGCCATCCCGGCATGGCGCTGACAGGACTGGTGATCCTGTATGGACTGCTGGCGGTGCTCACGGGTATTGCAGATATTGTATTTTACGTAAAGATGGAACGGTACACGGGCTTTGGACCTATCCTGTCGTTGATTTCGGGCATCTTAAGTGTTATGGCCGGAGTCATGCTGCTGGTGTACCCGGGAGCGGGAAGCATAGCCGCCGCGGTGCTGTTTCCGCTGTGGTTTCTGGCCCACTGTATTTCCAGACTGGCGACCCAGCCCCGCATCCTGAAATTTCTGAATCCGTTCAGCTATTATCTGACGCTGATTCTGAACATTCTGGGACTGATCCTGGCAGTGCTGATGCTGTTCAGTCCGGCGGTCACGCTTTTGTCCCTGGATACGATTATCGGCTGCTATCTGGTGCTGCTGGGCGTGGACAGCATTGTGCTGGCGTTCGGAAGAGGAAAGGGAGATATGGACTCCCGCTGGTAAGGAAAGGTAAGAAAAAGTGAATGGAAAAGGACCTGCATCCGGGAAGAAAGTAATCCCGGCCGCAGGCCCTTTTTGACGTATTCCTTTCTTGAGATATCAGGGAAATATGATTGACATATAAATATTATTATGATATGATTTTGATATCAAAAAGAGGAGGAATGCGTGATGCAGGAGAAAATACTGAACGGAAAAAAGAACGGGCTGGCCATGCTGTTTTTGATTCTGCTGCTCTATGCGGCAGGGATAGGAGTTTTCGTGATCGGCTGTGTGATGGCGGATGCGGGGACTCTGATGCCTCTGGCGGTGACGCTGATTGTTATCGGAGGCCTCTGGATGGCTCTTGGCTGGATTCCTCTGTGTGGACTGAAGGTGCTCAAGCCCCAGGAGGCCCTGGTGCTGACGCTGTTTGGAAAATATGTGGGGACCCTGAAGGAAGAAGGTTTCTACTACGTGAATCCCTTCTGTACGGCAGTGAATCCGGCGGCAAAGACCCGGCTGAACCAGAGCGGGGATGTGAATGACGCGAATAAGCTGCAAGTGAATGTGGCAGTGCAGGCGGGTACATCAGAAGCAATCGGTAAGCGGATTTCCTTGAAAATCATGACGCTGAACAATAACCGGCAGAAGATCAACGACTGCCTGGGCAATCCGGTGGAGATTGGCATCGCGGTTATGTGGCGTGTGGTGGATACGGCAAAAGCTGTGTTTGAGGTGGACAATTATAAGGAATACCTTTCCCTCCAGTGTGACAGCGCCCTGCGCAATATCGTCCGCATCTATCCCTATGATGTGGCTCCGGGCGTGGACACCACGGGAGACGGCATCGCCGATGAGGGAAGCCTGCGGGGATCCAGTGAAGTGGTGGCAGAGCGTATCCGGAATGAGATCCAGAACAAAGTGGCGGATGCGGGTCTGGAGATTCTGGAAGCGCGCATCACCTATCTGGCTTATGCGCCGGAGATTGCGGCGGTGATGCTGCAGAGACAGCAGGCGTCGGCAATCATTGATGCCAGAAAAATGATCGTGGAAGGAGCGGTCGGTATGGTGGAGATGGCTCTGGAGCGTCTCGATGAGAAGCATACGGTGGAGCTGGACGACGAGCGCAAGGCCGCCATGGTGTCCAACCTTCTGGTAGTTCTCTGCGGAAACCACGATGCCCAGCCCATTGTAAATACGGGCAGCCTGTACTGATCAGACAGGACAGAAACCTATGGCAGATAACCAGAAGAAACAGATTCCGCTCCGCCTTTCCACGAAGCTGTACAACCAGATAGCTGCCTGGGCTGAGGATGATTTTCGTTCCGTGAACGGACAGATCGAATATCTTCTGACCGAGTGCGTGCGCCAGAGAAAGAAAAACGGCAAATATGTGTCGGAGGAGCTTGATAAGCCCCTGGATATTGATATTGAATGACCGGCCGGGCAGACTTGGCTGCGGCGCCGGCCGCCCAAAAAATTGAAACACATAGGAAAAATACCTCTTGCATATACTGTAGCAGTATATATGGAAGGGGTATTTTTATGGACAAAAGTTCCGAATATAACCTGTACAGGGATATTAAGACCCGGACAGGAGGCGAGATTTATCTGGGGGTGGTAGGGCCGGTCCGCACCGGAAAATCTACATTTATCAAGCGGTTCATGGATCTCTGCGTGCTGCCGGGCATTGAGGATGAGCACGCCCGGACCAGGGCCAGAGATGAGCTGCCCCAGTCAGCGGCGGGAAAGACGATTATGACCACGGAGCCCAAGTTTATTCCCAAGGAAGCTGCGGCAGTGCGGATCTCCGATGATGTGGAAGTGCGGATCCGCATGATCGACTGTGTGGGTTTTATGGTGCCCGGCAGCGAGGGGCATATTGAGGACGGGGAAGAGCGGATGGTGAAAACGCCCTGGTTCGATTATGAAATTCCCTTTTCCCAGGCGGCGGAGCTGGGCACCCAGAAAGTCATCACCGATCATGCCACCATCGGAATCGTGGTGACCTGCGACGGATCGTTTGGGGAAATCCCCAGAGAAAACTATACAGAGCCGGAAGAGCGGACCGTGGCAGAATTAAAAAAGCTGGGGAAACCCTTTATTATCCTGCTGAACTCCGAACGGCCCTACAGCGAACCGGTGCAGTCGCAGGCGGCCCGCATGGAAGAAAAGTATGGAGTGGCTGTTCTGCCGGTGAACTGCGAGCAGCTGAAAAAAGAGGACATCACCCGGATTCTGGAGCAGATTCTCTATGAGTTTCCTCTGGCAAAGCTGGAGTTTTATGTGCCCAAATGGGTGGAAATGCTTCCTATGGACCACAAGATTAAGCAGGATATCATCAAAAGCATCCGTGAAACTGCGGACCGAATCAGTACTATCCGGGAACTGACGCCTGAAAATCTCAAAACAGACAGTCCGTACATAGAAAAGGTAAAGCTTGAGGGCATTCATATGGACAGCGGCTGCGGCCAGGTGATGCTGGAAATAGACGAAAAATATTATTACGAGCTTCTCAGTGAGCTGACCGGAAGCGAAATACTCGGAGAATATGAGCTGATTGCGCTGATCCGGGAACTGTCCCGCATGAAAAAGGAGTATGCGAGAGTGGAGGCGGCTGTGTCCTCTGTCCGGCAGAAAGGCTATGGTGTGGTTCTGCCGGATCAGTCCGAGATCACACTGGAAGAACCGGAACTGATCCACCAGGGAAATAAATTCGGCGTAAAAATCCGGTCTGTCGCGCCCAGCATCCATATGATCCGGGCAAACATTGAGACGGAGATTGCGCCTATCGTGGGAAGCGAGGAACAGGCGCAGGATCTGATCCGGTTTCTCAAAGACAGCAGCAGCTCGGAGGAAGGAATCTGGAATACGAATATTTTCGGGAAATCCGTGGAGGAACTGGTGGAGGATGGTATCCGGAGCAAGATTTATCAGATAGGAGATGAAAGCCAGGTGAAGCTGCAGGAGACCATGCAGAAAATCGTGAATGAAAGCACCGGCGGCCTGATCTGTATTATTATTTGAAATTACTGACGCCGGTGTACAGGGAGCTGTATGGTCCCTTGTACACCGGCGTCGATAGCTGTTTATAAGAATATCTAATAAGTATTTATAGGAAATCCGAAAGAGTGAAAATGACTGACATTACATGGACTTTTCTGAGATTATGTGCTAACATAAAACCGTATTTTGATTTGCGGGAGGCCTGCGGGCCAAAGCAGATCAGACAACCTGCAAATCCCCGAAAGGGGCGAGAAAACTAGGAGGGTTATGTAATGGAGAAATTCTTCAAACTCAAAGAGAACGGCACGTCTGTTTCCACTGAGATTATGGCGGGACTTACCACATTCTTTGCAATGTCCTACATCATTGTGGTGAACCCCAGCATTCTGTCCCAGTCCGGCATGGAATGGGGAGCAGTGTTCCTTGCTACGATCATTGCTTCTATTATCGGAACCCTGGTTATGGGTCTGGTGGCGAACGTTCCCTACGCGCAGGCACCCGGTATGGGCCTGAATGCGTTTTTTGTCTATACCGTATGCTTCGGACTTGGATTTACCTGGCAGCAGGCCCTGTCCATGGTATTTATCTGCGGTGTCGTAAATATTCTGATCACCGTGACAAAGGTCCGGAAATACATCATCAAATCGATTCCGACAGGCCTGCAGAACGCAATCGGCGGCGGCATCGGTATCTTTGTAGCGTATATCGGACTTCTGAACGTGGGCATCATCACTTTTGACAGCGGTGTTCCCGCTCTGGCTACACTGAATCAGCCGGCATTCTGGGTATTTATCATCGGACTGATTCTGACGATTGTGCTTCTTGTATGCAATGTAAAGGGAGCAATCCTGATTGCAATTATTGCGACCACGCTGATTGGTATTCCGTTTGGGGTAACGTCTCCCCAGGATACCACAAGCTTTTCAGAGGCATGCGCGGCTCTGCCCACCACATTCCTTGCTATCTTTAAGGAAGGTGGCATTGGAACCCTGTTTTCTGATCCGGCCAAGATTCCGCTGGTGCTGATCACGATCTTCTCTTTCAGCATCACAGATACCTTTGATACTATCGGAACCTTTATCGGAACCGGACGCCGCAGCGGTATTTTCAGCGCTGAGGATGAGGAGATGATGGAGAAGAGCGCGGGCTTCAAATCCAGACTGGACAAGGCTCTTTTCGCAGATGCGACGGCTACTTCCATCGGAGCTCTGTTCGGAACTTCCAATACGACCACCTTCGTGGAGAGCGCTTCCGGTATCGGAGCAGGCGGACGTACAGGTCTTACTTCCGTAGTGGTAGCGATCTGCTTTGCACTTTCCGCATTTCTTGCTACTTTTGTAAGCGCAGTTCCTTTTGCGGCGACTGCTCCCGCGCTGGTAGCGGTAGGTATTATGATGACTTCTTCCTTCAAGGAGATTAACTGGGAGGATCTCAGCGAGGCGATTCCGGCATTCTTCGCAGGCTTTGTAATGGCTCTGTGCTACAGCATTTCTTACGGTATTGCCACAGGCTTCATTTTCTACTGCATCGTAAAGATCTGCAAGAAGGAGACAAAGGAGATTCATCCGATTCTCTGGGTATGCACGTTCCTGTTTATTCTGAACTTTGTGCTTCTGGCGCTGCTGTAAGGAAAGAGAAGACAGGTTGCATTCCCGGCTCCTATCAGGTAAAATAGGATAGAACATCAAAGGGGACACACCGGCTGGTGTGTCCCCTTTTTCTGACTCGCAGAATCCTGCGGGGTTTTGGATTTGCGGGCAGAAAAGAAGTGCTTGGAGGTTTAAACGTATGCTTGTAAAAATCTATACAGACGGGGCAGCCAGAGGAAATCCGGATGGGCCGGGAGGCTACGGGGTAATCCTGACCTGTGAGGATGCAAAAGGGCAGCTTCATATGCGGGAATATAGCCAGGGGTATAAAAGGACGACGAATAACCGGATGGAGCTGATGGCTGTGATCGTGGGGCTGGAGGCTCTGAACCGTCCCTGCCAGGTGGAAGTGTATTCTGATTCCAAATATGTGACGGACGCTTTTAACCAGCACTGGGTGGACGGATGGCTGAAGAAGAACTGGAGAGGAAGCGCAGGGCCCGTGAAAAATGTGGATCTTTGGAAAAGGCTGCTGAAGGCAAAAGAACCCCATCAGGTGAAATTCATCTGGGTCAAGGGCCATGACGGCCATGAGCAGAATGAACGCTGCGATTTCCTGGCCACCTCTGCGGCTGACGGTACGGATCTGATTGAGGATGAGGGGCTGGAATCGTAAAAAGAGGAGACTTCGGGAATGCACAGAAAAAGCCTCTTGAGGAAAACTATATCTTGTGCTAGTATAAGAGCTATACAACTATATCTATGAATGGATTGGAGTGGGAGATAATGGACGAAAAGGAGTGGCTGGGAGAAAATAACCAGCTGGGAACGGATATCTGGAAGAAAAAATACTGCTTCGAAAATGAGAATTTCGAAGAGTGGATTACGCGCGTCAGCGGCGGAAATCAGGATGTGGCCAAGCTGATTAAGGAAAAGAAGTTTCTGTTCGGCGGAAGGATTCTGTCCAACCGGGGACTGCAGAACCATGGGAAGAAGATCAGCCTGTCCAACTGCTATGTGATTACGCCTCCGGAAGATAATATCGAGAGTATTTTCAACTGCGCCACGAAGCTTGCCCGGACTTACAGCTATGGAGGAGGCTGCGGCATCGACATTTCGGGTTTAAGTCCCAGAGGAGCCGCCATCAACAACGCGGCCAAAGAGACCAGCGGCTCCGTGTCTTTTATGGAGCTTTATTCACTGGTGACCAGCCTGATCGGACAGAACGGAAGACGGGGCGCCCTGATGATATCCATTGACTGCTCCCATCCGGACGTGGAAGAGTTTGTGGATCTGAAGACGGACCTGAACAAGGTGACAAAGGCCAACATCTCTGTTCGGGTCAGCAATGAATTCATGGAGGCAGTAAAAGAAAATAAGCCATTCCTGCTTCATTATACAAGAGAAGAGACAGGTCAGAAGATCGAAAAGAAGATCATGGCCCGGGATCTGTTCCACCACCTGGCGGAGACTAACTGGGATTACGCGGAGCCGGGCGCTCTGTTTTGGGACCGGATTAAGGAGTGGAACCTGCTTTCCAATACAAAATCCTTCTCCTACGCAGGTGTCAATCCCTGTGCGGAGGAGCCGCTGCCCGCAGGGGGAAGCTGTCTTCTGGGCAGCATGAACCTGTCAGAGTTTGTGCAGAATCCCTTTGAGGATAATGCGTATTTTGATTTCGGCCTGTTCAAGGACTGCGTCAGAGTCTGTGTAAAGGCTCTCAACGAGGTGCTTGAGGAGGGGCTTCCGCTGCATCCTCTGAAGGAACAGCAGGAAAGCGTGTCAGACTGGAGACAGATCGGCCTTGGTATCATGGGCCTTGCGGACATGCTTCTGAAGCTGGGCCTGACCTACGGAGAGGCTGAGGCCGTGGAGATTTGTGACCGGATTGGTTTTGCCATGGCAGATACGGCCATCGAGACCTCGGCGCTGCTGGCCAAAGAGGAAGGGGCTTTCCCAAGATGCAATGTGGAGGAAATCATGGAGACTCCCTATTTCCTGCGCAATACCACAGAGCGCACCCGGGAGCTGGTACAGAAATACGGACTCCGCAATTCCCAGCTTCTGACCATTGCCCCCACCGGAACGCTGTCCACGATGCTGGGCATCTCCGGCGGCATTGAGCCCATTTACGCCAATTATTACGAGAGAAAGACAGAGTCTCTTCACGGAAGTGATGTGTACTATAAGGTCTATACGCCGATTGTGGAGCAGTATATGAAGGAGCATAAGATCAAGGATGAGGGCAGCCTGCCGGATTTCTTTGTGACAGCCATGACTCTGGATTACCGCCAGAGAATCGACATGCAGTCCGTATGGCAGGAGCATATCGACGCATCCATCAGCTCCACAGTGAATGTGCCCAATTCCTTTACCGTGGAAGAGACGGAGCGTCTGTACCTTTATGCCTATGAAAGAGGCCTGAAGGGCATCACGATTTTCCGTGACGGCTGCAAACGGGTGGGAATCCTGAGTACAGACAAGAAAAAAGGCATAGCGGCAGGAGAAGGTCTCGGCCGGGGTGAAATCATCAAGGTCAATGACGATGTGCTGGGAAAGAAGAGAAAGCTGATTACCGGCTGCGGAAGCCTCCACTGCATCGCTCTGTTTGATCCTCATACGGGGGCTCTGCTGGAGATTTATCTGAGCAAGGGCTCCACCGGCGGCTGCAACAATTTCATGATCGGCCTGTCCCGTATGATTTCCATCAGTGCCCGGGGCGGCATCGACATTTACACCATCATTGACCAGCTCAATTCTACCGGATCCTGCCCGTCCTACACGGTGCGCCGGGCCACGAAGGGGGATACCAGCAAGGGCTCCTGCTGTCCGATGGCTGTGGGAAATGCGCTGCTTGACATGTATCTGGAGGTTCAGGAAGAGCTCAAGGAGCGCAGAATCAAAGAAGGCGGAGAGGCAAAGCCAGTGCCAAAGCCCAAGGCGGTGGCAGAGAAAAAAGCTCAGATTGTATGTCCTGAGTGTGGAGAGCCTTTGAGCTTTGAGGGCGGCTGCAATATCTGTAAAAACTGCGGCTGGAGCAAGTGTTCCTGATTATCCGCGGAAGACCGGGAAAGGGGAGCGGGTCTTGTATCCATGCTCCCGGGTAAAGGAGGATGAATGGGAAAGCTTCTTAAGATTCTGGTACGGGGATTCAGGTTCTGCATTCTGCTGCTGGTAGTAAGTCTGTCCATCTGTCTGGCAGGCGGACTTGTAAGGCCTCCGGAGACAGAGGAAAAGGAGAGCCCGTATCAGACTCCCCAGGTGACGGTGGTGGATCCGGGACAGGGAGTCCCGGCCGGGACGGAAGAAAACGGTGCCGGAGAACCGGCAGGCGGAGGCCAGAGCGGAACCGTACAGGCTGCAGATGGAGAGATTGAGAATGCGGAGGCCGGACAGCAGACGGAGGAGGTTTGGGAGGGAGAACCTGTGACCCTTCTCTTCGGCGGGGATCTGTTTCTCACCGATCTGCTCCAGAGCAAATACAGCCAGCAGGGAATTTCCGCAGCTGCTTCGGAGGGGCTTCTGGAGGTTCTTGAGAGCGCGGATGTTTTCATGGTGAATGAGGAATTCCCATTTGGAACCACAGGTGAAGCCATGGAGGATAAGCAGTATACCTTCCGGGTGGATCCGGGATATGTGTCTGTTCTTTCGGATTTAAGCGTGGATATCGTGACCCTGGCCAATAATCATATGCTGGACTTTGGAAGAAGCCCTCTGACAGAGACGCTGCGGACGCTGGACGGCGCAGGCATTGCCCATGTGGGAGCGGGAGAGAATCTGGAGGAAGCGAAGGCACTGAAGACCTTTGAAATCCACGGGAAAACCATCGGTTTTCTGGGAGCAAGCCGGGTGATACCGGAGTATTCCTGGAATGCTTCCGCGGACAGCTCCGGGCTCTTTACCACCTATGACGCTGCGGCTCTGGTGAGTGAGATAGAAAAAGCGGAGGAGAGCTGCGATTTTACGGTGGTCTATGTCCACTGGGGCATCGAAAGAAGTACGCAGCCCGAGGAATATCAGAGAACCCTGGCCAGACAATATATTGACGCGGGAGCTGACGCTGTCATAGGAGCCCATCCGCATGTGCTTCAGGGGATTGAATACTATGAGGGAAAACCCGTTTTTTACAGTCTGGGGAATTTTATTTTCAGCAACGGAACCTATGAGACCATGCTGGCAGAGCTGACTCTGAGTGAGAACGGCACAGAGATCCGGCTGGTTCCCTGCGTCAGCCAGGCGAATCAGATGACACTGCTGGAAGAGTCGGAAAAGCCGGGCTTTTACCAGAGTTTGGAAAGTATTTCCAATGGAATTGCCATTGGCAGTGACGGAACGGTAAGCCAATAGAACAGAAAAATGCCGGAAGCTATAATGCCGGTAAAGCATAGCAGGGAAACCATATGAAAACAGTAGGAGGAGAATACAATGCTTGAGATTGGAACAAAAGCGCCTGATTTTACCCTTCCCGATCAGAATGGAGAAATGCACAGCCTTTCTGATTACGCCGGGAAAAAGGTGATTCTTTACTTTTACCCGAAGGACAATACACCAGGCTGCACGAGGCAGGCCTGCGGTTTCTCAGAGCTCCGCCCCCAGTTTGAGGAAAAGGGCGCGGTGATTTTGGGGGTCAGCAAAGATTCCGTGGCTTCTCATAAACGGTTTGAGGAAAAACAGGGACTGACCTTTACGCTGCTCTCAGATCCGGAGCTTCAGACGATTCAGGCCTATGATGTCTGGAAGGAGAAGAAAAATTACGGAAAGGTGTCCATGGGCGTGGTGCGTACCACGTACCTGATTGACGAAAACGGAATCATTGCAAAGGCCTTTGATAAGGTAAAGGCTGCGGAAAATCCGGCACAGATGCTGGAGGAGCTTGCATGAGACTGATCATCTCTCCTGCCAAGAAAATGAATGTGGACACAGATACGCTGGCGCCCCTTGGGGAGCCGGCGCTTCTGGATGATACGGAAATCCTTCTGGCCCGCATGAGAGAGCTGTCCTATGAGGAGGCAAAGAAGCTCTGGGGCTGTAATGAGTCTCTGGCCCGCCAGAATTTTGAACGGTTCCAGACCATGGATCTGCGCGGAAATCTGACGCCGGCCATTTTGTCTTATGAGGGAATTCAGTATCAGTATATGGCGCCTGCGGTTTTTGAACAGGATATGCTGTCCTGGGTCCAGGAGCACCTGCGGATTCTGTCCGGCTTTTACGGCGTTTTAAAGCCCATGGACGGAGTGACGCCTTACCGGCTGGAGATGCAGGCCAGGCTGTCTGTGGGAGAGGCGAAGGATCTGTACATGTTCTGGGGAGACAGAATCTTTCGAGAGGCCTGCGCAGACGGGCACTTTGAATCGGGAGAGAGCATTTCCGCAGATTCCGGTACAGTGATTCTGAATCTGGCCTCGAAAGAATATTCCCGCTGCGTGGAACGGTATCTGAAGAAAGAAGACCGGTTTATCACCTGTGTCTTTGGAGAATGGTCCGGCGGAAAGATTGTACAGAAAGGCACCTATGCGAAAATGGCCAGAGGAGAGATGGTGCGCTTCCTGGCAGAGCGGCAGGCGAAGGAGCCGGAGGAGGCGAAGGCTTTTGACCGGCTGGATTACCGGTTTGATCCGGAACAATCCGATGAGAGTACCTATGTGTTTATAAGAACTCCGGCCCTGAAGTAAAAGGCAGGGCCGGGAAATAAAAAAATAATGAAAAAAGTGCTTGCATTCCATGGAATTCTATGGTATAGTAATCAAGCTGGCAGTGAGCCAGAAGATATGGTCGATTGGTCAAGCGGTTAAGACGCCGCCCTCTCACGGCGGAAACAGGGGTTCGATTCCCCTATCGACTGCACAGGAATCCTTGAAATTCAAGGGTTCCTTTTTTGTTGCAGAAAAGTTTTGCGGGTGGAGATTTTCTGTTTCCCATAAAAGAATCAGGAGGAACAGCCATGCTTCAGATAGCAGTCTGCGATGATGACAGCAGTATGATTGCCATATATGAACAGACAGTCAGAGAGAGTCTTGGACGCTGCAGGTGCACAGGGAAAGTGGTGTCTTACAGAGACGGGAGGAACCTGCTCTGTGACATTACGGAGGATGGATTTTATTTCGATCTGCTGCTTCTGGATATTGAGATGCCCGGTGCCACAGGCATGGAGCTGGCGGAAAAGATACGTCCGTTCCTTCCGGATGTGAAAATCATTTTTGTCACTTCTCACATAGAATATGCCATTGATGCCTTCGAGCTGTCCATTTTCCGCTATGTGCCGAAGGCTGAGCTGGAGGCAAGGCTTCCGGGAGCAGTGGACGCGGCCTTGAAGCTCCTGGCTCTGGAGGATGGAAGGACTTATACGATTCAGACCAGCAGCAGGCTGGAAAAGATTCCTTACCGGAAGATCCTTTATATTGAGAAAGAGGGAAAGAATGCCCGTCTGGTGACGGAGGACGGAGAAGCGAAGGTACGGAAAAGCCTCCAGCAGGTCCTGGAGGAACTGGACGCGGAAGAATTTATTTTTACGGACCGGGGCTGTATCGTCAATCTGATTCACATTCTGCAGGTGAAGGAGGGCATGGCAGTTCTGAAGAACGGCATGGCGCTGCCCGTAAGCCGTTCCCATCTGCAGTCCGTCAAGGAAGAGATTAACAGGTATTGGGGTGAGCATCTATGACAGAAAGCTTTTTTGCGGTTTCCCATATGGCGCTGTCGGGTCTGCGCGCCCTTTTTGCGTTTCTTTTGATCCGCAGACTGATGGATGGCCGGGAAAAGAGTGCACGGGCAGGAGAGTGTGCCGCGGCCTTTGGAGGAGGAGCTGTTCTGGCAGTCTGCTTTGCTTTGGCCGGGGGACCGGAATACTATGGGCTGGCGGCCGAGGCTGTGCTGGCCGGGGTTCTGGCGTCCCGGACCGGAAAGACAGATCTGAGAATGTGCCTTTTTATCAGCAGCTTTTATGAGATTGGCCTTGCGCTCTGGTCCTTTCTGGCAGGAGCCCTGCCGGCTGTGCTGACCGGCAGCAGGATATTTCTGGAACGGAAAAGCTTTCCGGGGCAGGCGGCACTGTGGAGCTTTTATGTGATTTTTTCCCTTCTGGCGCTGCGGCTTCTGAGAAAGGGAAAGCAGAGAGAGGGCCAGAAGGAACCGGAAGAAGAAAAACAGACACAGGAGAAACGGGGCCTTCGTCTGGTCTCACTGATTGTGATTGCAGGCTTTCTGGCAGTGGTGACCCTGTCGGAACAGAAACGAATCGCGTTTTCCGCAGATGAACTCTATCTGTGGCTGATGATGTCCCTGATTCTGATGGTGGGAGTTCTGGTGTTCAGTATGAGAAAACAGTATGAGATGGAAAAGGAGCTTCTGCGGCTCCAGACGGAGCAGAGAGAGCTTCTGGAAAGAGATTACCGGTCTCTGAACCAGTCCTATGAGCTTAATGCCCGGCTGTTTCATGATTTTCACCATCATATTGGCGTGCTTCAGAGACTTCTCTCCGATGGAGAGAACAGGGAGGCCCTGGAATATCTGGAGGGGATTCAGGAGCCTGTCCGGAATATGGCAGAACGGACATGGACAGGGGACAGGGCAGTGGATTACCTGATCAACAGCAGGGCGGCTGCCGCAGAGGAGAAAAAAATCCGTTTCCACGCGGAGGCAGAATTTCCACGGCATACGGATCTCAGGAGCGAGGATCTGACAGCAGTGCTGGGAAACCTGCTGGATAATGCCCTGGAAGCGGCGGATAAGGTTCAGAGCCCGGAGAACAGGTTTGTTTCCCTTGTGATCCGCCGGGTGAATCAGATGCTGGTGATTCGGGTGGAAAACAGCTTTTCCGGAGAGCTCAAGGAGAAAAACGGAGCTTTGAAGACTACAAAGACAGAAGAAGGCCTTCATGGCTGGGGCCTGAAAAGCGCTCAGGCTGCCGCGCGGAAATACGACGGAACGGTACAGGTATCAGAGAAAAACGGAATTTTCCGTGCCACGGCAACCATGTCTTTTGCCGGGCGGCGCTGACAAAGCGGCAGCCCGGCTGTTTCGAAGCAGTTTGGGGACAAAATCCTGCAGTTTAGGGACATTTTGGCGCAGAGTCTATTTTCGGACTATGATAGGAATATAAAAGTTCGAAGGAGGAATTTGTATGCGTCGTCATATGTATGTAAGATCAGTGCTTGGAGTGATGCTTGTGGCAGTAGGGCTTATCAGCCTGAACCCGCTGTTTCTGCTTGTGGGCGCTGCCTTTTTGTACTCTGCTTTTACTATCTGGAAAAAGGATCAGGATGATCGGAACGGCCGCGGTGGAGAGGGGCGTATGTAATGGCAGAGGGGCTTTTGAATATCAGGAAGCTGTCCGGCTGGTATGAGAAAGGGCGACCAGTTCTGTCAGATCTGTCTCTGAACCTGGGCGCCCGGGAGATTACCGGCCTTATCGGACTCAATGGCGCAGGAAAGACCACCCTGTTGAAAATCCTTTCAGGCCTTCATGGCGGCTTCCGCCTGGAGGAGGCGCAGTTTCTGGGGCGTCCGGTTCAGTTCCGGCAGGAAAGCTTTAAGCGCTGCCGCTACACGGTGTTTGCCGAGGATCATTCCTTTGGATATTTTACATTCCGGGAGTACCTGTCTTACGTCTGCGCGGCCTACGGGAAAAAGCCACGGGAAGAGGAAGTCCGGAGACTGATCGAAGGGTTTCATTTTGAGGACTGTGAGCATATGCTGCTTCGGGAGCTTTCCACTGGAAATCAGAAAAAAGCCTTTCTTATCACTGCCTTCGTGCTTTCACCCAGACTGCTTCTGCTGGATGAGCCGGTGAATGGTCTGGATTTTCAGAGTACGGAATTTCTGTACCGGCAGATTTCCGGATACCGGGATCGGGGCAGTATCCTTTTCGCCTCTCATATTCTGGAGAGCCTGACCCTGACGGCAGACCGGGTGCTTGTGCTGGAACAGGGAAGGATCCGTCAGGAGTTTGGAAGGGAGCAGATGGATCCGGAGAGGATACGGGCAGCTTTGGGAGGAGGTGTGGAATGAGAGCTCGAGGCAGCATTTACCGGGCGCTGGCGAAAAAATATTTTGGGGCGGGACAGAAACGCCTGGGGCGTCTTGTTTTGGTCTGCGCGGTGGTGTTTTACGGGCTCTATGAGGCGGAGATCCGCGTGGAGATACGGCCAGTGTTTTATTTTCTGGTCATCTGGGTGTTTACGGCGGGAGTCATGTGGCAGACTCTTTTTTCGGAAAGTACCATGGAAAATATGCAGAATCTTTTTATGCTGCCCTTTGAAAAAAGGGAAATGGTTTTTTCCTGCGTGGGAGCCCTGGGGCTCTATACCGTTGTGACGAAGACGCTGCCTGTTCTGACAGTTCTTCTGGCAGTCTCAGACGGTGAAAGAGGAGCCGGAAATTTATCTGTACGGCTTATTCTGGGGCTGGTCTGCGCGGCTCATGCTATGCTGGCGGCGGCCTGCGTCTGGGCCTTTCGGAAGGCCGGATTTTTTCTGGGATGCCTTGGCATGGCTCCTTATCTGGTATACGTTTTCCGGGGAGGACTGGCCGGGTGCGTCCCGGTTTTTATACTTTTACTGCTGGCAGAATGCGCTGCCGCTCCTGTCTTGCTGGGACATGGGGATCCTTACGTCTTCTGCCGTCAAAATATGAGCGGCGGAGGAGTGAAGCGAAGGAAAAAAGCTTCCAAAAGCCATTCCATCAGGCGGTATTTTTTCCGGTATCTCTGGACGCATAAAAATTATCTTGTCAATTCCGCGGGAATGTGCGCGATGGCCTGGCTGCTGCCTTTCCTGTTCCAGGGCATGGAGCCGCGGTTTGTACTGTCCCTTGGCTTCGGCCTTTTGTCCTTTCAGACTCCTCTGTGCGTACTGCTTTCCGGAGATCCGGCTCTTGAAAGGGCTGTGCGCTTTCTTCCCGGACAGATCCGGGCTTTTTGTCTTCCATATGGAGGATTTTTGGCCGGATTTTTTCTGTTCACAGATATGGTCTTTCTTTGCAGCTGGGAGCTGCAAAGCGGAGGCGTCACAGGAACGCTGTTTCTGGCAGCCTTTTGCTTCGCGGTTCTGGGGGCGGTCCTATCGGTATTGCTGGAATGGCGTTTTCCGATCCGAGGCTGGCAGACGGAAAGTGATCTGTGGCATCACCCGAGAAAGTATGTAGTGCCGGGAATCCTGCTGCTGGCGGGGGGAGTGATCGGGACGTTCCTGTAAGAATAGATACCGGGGCTTGACAAATAATTTTGCACCCGATATAATGAACCCAGATTTATAAAATCTGATATTCAAAGGCTATGAAGAGAACAAGTAGAGCTTTTGGAGAACCGTACAGAAAGCAGCCGGCTGATGAGAGGCGCACGGGGTACATAAGCTTGAATACCTCTCTGAGCTGCGCACCGAACGCGGAGGCTGTGAGCGGACGCAAGTAGGCTGCGACGTAGGAGACGAACGTTACAGCGTCAGGGTATTCGGGTTTCGGATACCGACAGAGGCAGCTGTCGTGAGGCAGCTGTGAAGTAAGGTGGTAACACGGGAGCATGTACACTCTCGTCCTTTCAGTGAAAGGGCGGGAGTTTTTTTATACCGGAAGAAGCCATAGACGCTTCCCTGAGAGCTCGTCGCCCTGTACAAAACCGAAAAAAAGCCAAAGGAGAGAAAGAAAATGAAAATCTATGATGAACTGACAGCCCGCGGCCTTATTGCCCAGGTGACAGACGAAAAGGAAATCCGGGAACTGATTGACAATGGAAAGGCGACATTTTATATCGGTTTTGACCCGACAGCTGATTCCCTTCATGTGGGACACTTCATGGCGCTGTGCCTGATGAAGCGCCTGCAGGAGGCGGGCAACCGCCCCATCGCTCTGCTGGGAGGCGGAACAGGCATGGTGGGAGATCCTTCCGGCCGCTCTGACATGCGCCAGATGATGACTGTGGAGACCATTCAGCACAATTGCGACTGCTTTAAGAAGCAGATGAGCCGTTTCATCGATTTTTCAGAGGGGAAAGCCCTGATGGTGAACAATGCGGACTGGCTGCTGGACTTGAATTACGTGGATTTCCTCCGGGAGATTGGGCCTCATTTTTCCGTAAACCGGATGCTGACCGCAGAGTGCTACAAGCAGAGAATGGAGAAGGGATTAAGCTTCCTGGAGTTTAACTACATGCTGATGCAGAGTTACGATTTCTATGAGCTGTTTCAGAGATATGGCTGCAATATGCAGTTTGGCGGCGATGACCAGTGGAGCAACATGCTGGGCGGCACAGAGCTGATCCGCCGCAAGCTTGGCAAGGACGCGTATGCCATGACCATTACCCTGCTTCTGAATTCCGAGGGAAAGAAGATGGGCAAGACCCAGTCCGGCGCTGTATGGCTGGATCCGGACAAGACTTCTCCCTTCGATTTCTATCAGTACTGGAGAAACATCGCGGACGCGGATGTGCTGAAGTGTCTGCGGATGCTGACCTTCCTGCCGCTGGAGCAGATCGATGAGATGGATAAATGGGAAGGAAGCCAGCTGAACCAGGCCAAGGAGATCCTGGCTTATGAGCTGACCGGTCTGGTACACGGAGAGGATGAGGCAAAGAAGGCCCAGAGCGCTGCCAAGGCTCTGTTTGTAAGCGGCGGAAAGACAGACGATATGCCTACCACCGTGGTAGCAAAGGCAGACATGGAGGCTGGAAAGGATATCCTGTCCCTCCTGGTGGAGACAAAGCTTGCGCCTACCCGTTCCGAGGCCAGACGTCTGGTACAGCAGGGCGGCGTCAGTGTGAACGATGAGAAGGTTACAGATGTATACAAGACCTTTACTGCGGAGGATTTGGACGAAGACGGAGCCATGATCATCCGCAAGGGCAAGAAGGTGTACCATAAGGTAAAGGCAGAGTAAGCAGGGAAATCTGAGAATGTCTGCGTGCCGGGGACAGGCGTCAGCCGGTTTTCCGACGCGCAGACGTTTTAAGAATATAAGAGCAAGAGTACAAAAAGGAGAGGAGGATATCTTATGATTAAGATGACAAAAGAAAACTGCATGCAGGCTCTCTATGGAGGTCTTTTCCTGGGCGGAGGCGGCGGAGGCAGCCTTCAGATGGGGATTGATGCCATGGAGGAGGCGTTCCGCCATACAGACGCGCTTACGCTGATGGAGGCAGACGAGCTGAAGCCGGAGGATATCATTGTAAATGTATCCATGGTGGGTGCTCCCTCTGCAAAGGATACCTGCTGTACGGTAGAACACTGGAAGACGGTGCTGAAGAATTTTGAGGATGCCAGCGGGACGAAGATTGCGGGTTTTACCTCCTGTGAAAATGGCGGCGTCTCTACATCCAATGGCTGGGTGATTTCCGCTTTGACAGGAATTCCCGTCATTGACGCTCCCAGCAACGGACGTGCACATCCTTCAGGCCCCATGGGCAGCATCGGCCTGAATGCCATCCCGGATTACAAGACCGTTCAGGCGGCCTGCGGCGGAAAGGGTGACAAGTATGTGGAGACAATCACAAAAGGAACCATGAACGCCACTTCTCATATGATTCGTCAGACAGCAGTGGCTTCCGGCGGTCTGTGCTGTGTGCTGCGCAATCCTGTCACAGCAGAATATACGAAGACCCACGCTGCTGTAGGAGCTATCTCCCAGGCAATGGATATCGGAAAGGCATACCTGGAAAACAAAGACAATGTGGAGGGATTTCTGGAATTCCTGAAGAAAAATTATGAGGCTCAGGTCATCTGTAAGGGCGTGACCAGCGGATATAATCTCTGTATGGACGGCGGCTATGATGTGGGCGAGGTTCATATTAAGGAAGGCAGCGATGATTACGAGCTGACTTACTGGAATGAATATATGACTCTGGAGAAAAACGGAGAGCGTGTAGGCACCTTCCCGGATCTGCTCTGCACCCTTGACGCGAAGACCGGCCTGGCTCTGTCCAGCGCGGAGATCGGCGACAATATGGATGTGATTATTGTGAAGATCCCGAAGGAAAAGCTGATTCTGGGCGCAGGCATGCATCAGAGAGTACTGTTTGAGGAAGCGGAGACAGTGCTTGGCAAGAAACTGGTGTCTTATGAAGAGGAGCTGTTCCGGGATTAAAAAGGAAAGGGAAAGAAAAGTTACCGGCTCTGAACAAAAGAAAGATAGAAAGACGGCCGCGGAATCACTTTTTATTCTGTGATTTCGCAGCCGTCGTTTGTTTTACATGTTCTTTGTATAAGAAAGATTTAAACCATGTCGGTCAGCTTGGCGGCCGCGTCCTGGAGCATCTGGTAAAAGCCCTCTTCATCGGACGTGGTCTTCTGCTTTCCGGCCTCTATGATACTTTTCAGCTCCTGCAGATCCCGGTTTTCCGGCTCCTCCTCCAGCATCAGTCCGCACAGGCGCTCAGACGCTTCGATCATCCGCAGGGGGCCGTAGATTCTGGGCTCACCTGGAAGACCCGCCGCGCTGGTAATCATGTATACCAGCAGTTCAAAATAGTTTTCCTGTTTCATGCTTCCTCCTGCCATGCGTTAAAATGAAGAATTTCTTCCATGGGACGCAGCCGTCTGGGCCTGGGTTCTCCTTCCGGATAGCCCAGGGAAATCAGAATTTCGATCCGGTAGTCCTCCGGAAGCTTTAAAAGTTTGCGGATAGCGGCGTCATTGTAGGATTTGATGGCACAGGAACCCAGTCCCAGATCCAGGGCTTTCAGCATAATGTTCTCCGCAGCCATGGCAGCATCCATGATGCAGCCGTACCGTTCTGAGTTCGGTGAGCCGTGGACCCTCGCGTACCCCATGTCGGAGCAGATGGCCAGGATCACAGGCGGATGTCCGCTTAAGCCCGGACTGAACAAATCCACTTTTTTTACCAGCTCCGGGTCAATCAGAAAGAAAAAATGCCAGGCCTGGAGGTTGCTGGCGCTGGGCGCCAGGCGTCCTGCCTGGGCCAGCTCCAGCAACAGCTCTCTGGCGACTGGCCTGGAGCTGAAGCTGCGGATACTTCGTCTTTTTTCCAAAGCTTCAGAAATATTCATATGTATTCTCCGTTGTGCTTATGATGACTTCTTGTTGAACAATCCCAGCGTAGCTGTAAAGAAGCTGCACAGAGCCGCTCCTGCCAGAGCGCCGGCGCCCAGGATATTCAGGGTCTGCTCGTGCTCCGGATTTGCTTTCAGCAGGAAGTGGCGGATCAGAAGACCAATCAGAATGGTGACGCCGTTCATGGTGGTTCCTACCAGAAGGCCGGTAGCAAACAGAATACCAATCTGGCGCTCTCCGCCGATGAGCTGAATAATCGCGCCTGGGATAGCCCAGATGAAGAGCCATTTCGCGATTTCCGCGTTTGTTCCCGCGTCAATGGTAGTGGCAAAAGTAGCGCTGACCGGAGCGAAGAGCCCCTGATCAAAGTAACGGTTTACCATCAGGATTACCACGATCAGGGCAACTACGAAAGAGAAGATGTTTGCGCGGTACTGCTGCTTTCTTCCTTCCATTTCAAGCTCCGGATCTACGCCGGATCCTCTTAAGATATATCCGGATTTCAGGTCATAGGCCATATCGGAGAAAGCCGGGCCTGTGGCGGAAGTATAGCCAACCATCAGAGCCAGCGGAATGGGCGGGAAGCCGATGAGCATACCTACCAGCAGGAAGATCAGCGCGGTAGCAAATCCCGGGAACCATCCGGAATGCATGGCGGAAATTCCTACGATCAGCTCGGAAGCGATAGCGGCAAAGGCCGTATAAATCAGCCAGATGATCAGCTTAACCGGGGACATATCGGTCAGAATGCCGCAGCCCAGCGCCAGAACAAAGGCTCCGATCAGGTATACGCCGTAGCCGCCTACCAGAGTTTTCTTCAGACTGCTCATGCTGCGGGTATATTGTCTGCCGGATGGAGCGGTATCCTCGGATTTACTCTTTTTCGCCAGCATAACCGCGCACTGGATCAGAGAGACGGCTCCTGCGCCGATCATAACGCCGTGGGGCATATAGGTGATCATGGCGGTGGAAGAGAGTCCCTCCGGAAGCAGCCCGGAAAACAGGGAAGCGCTGTGTCCGAACAGGGACAGCACGAAACCATTGTCATTGATGATGCCGATGACGATGGAACCTACGCCCAGAGCCAGCATGGCAAAGAAATCACCGAACCAGGAAACCCCCAGAAGGTCTGTGGGGATTCCGGCCAGCTTGCCAACCCAGCCGATGACGATACCTACGATCATCAAGAATGCTTTCTTTCCTTTTTCCACTACTGCAAGAATGGACTCTGCGGAAGCAACTCCGGGCGGCCAGGCGCCGTCAGCCGGAAACATCTCTGAGTCAAAACTGCGGTACAGAATCGTGGCATCGATAACAGTGGCGATGAATACACCGATCAGCATCGGGAACACCAGATCCGGGCGGCCCATAACTACCGGAATACCGATAGGCAGAAGCAGACAGTTTGCCGCGGAGAAGGTTGCGCCGGAAATAGAGGTCGCAATCAGGTTCTGGCGGTGTACGCTGCGGAACTTCTGACAGAAAGCCACCGGGATACGTGACAGAACGATGGCGAACAGAGCTCCGATGATGGATGTGTTCGGCGTTACGCCTGTACGTACAATCAGCTCAAGACCGATGATAGCGCCCAGAGCACACATGATAATATTCAGAATCAGTGTGGGGCCTTCAAATGCCTTGGGGTGTTCTGAAGCAGGAATAATCAATTCCTTTGGTACTTCATACTTGGGTTTCTCCATAAACTCACACTCCTTTAATAAATGACTTCCATCAATTTTCTCATTAAAAAGTACAAATGTCAAATAAAAATAAAAAAACCATAAAAATTTCATTAAGAAATGGGAAAAAATTGAGAATATATTTCTCGGGTTTCCTTCATACAAGGAAGAATTTCCGAGAATTGGAAAAGTCTGGACAGAGAAAATCAAATGTCAAAAAATTCATTGCGGATTCAGAATAAAAGACTTATAATCAAAAAAAAACACACAGGAGGTAGAGTAATATGCTGATGAAACAGATTCTGGAAACGTTTGACGTACTGGACAGCAGTACAGTCACAGGAAAGTCTGTGGAGGACTACCTGCGCAGCATTAAGGCAGACGCTAATATCGAAGTATATGCCATCAAAGGACCCAAGGGAGAAAGCACCGATATGGTAAAGGTACGCATCCCTGGAACGAAAGGCAAGATGTCAGGCGGAGACGCGCCTACTATCGGCCTTCTGGGACGTCTCGGCGGCATCGGCGCCCGTCCGGAGATGATCGGCTTCGTATCAGACGGAGATGGAGCTCTGGCAGCCATCGCGATTGCGGCTAAGCTTCTGGACATGCAGAATAAGGGAGATTATCTGGACGGAGATGTATTTATTTCCACTCAGATCTGCCCCCATGCTCCTACTGCTCCTCATAAGCCCGTTCCCTTCATGGGCTCCCCGGTGGAAATGTCTCAGGTAAACAGAGAAGAAGTATCACCGGAGCTGGACGCGATTCTGTCTGTGGATACCACAAAGGGCAACCGTGTCATCAATACAAGAGGCTTTGCCATTTCTCCCACAGTAAAGGAAGGATGGATCCTGCGTACTTCCGAGGATCTGCTGGAGAAGATGCAGATCACCACAGGACGCCTTCCCTATGTATTCCCGCTGACCATGCAGGATATTACTCCTTACGGCAATGACGTATATCATCTGAACAGCGTGCTTCAGCCCTGTACGGCTACAGACGCGCCGGTAGTAGGCGTGGCGATCACCGCGGAGGTAATGGTTCCGGGCTGCGCTACAGGCGCTACCCATGTGACGGATGTGGAGGAAGCTGCCCGCTTCATGCTGGAAGTAGCCAAGGACTTCGGAAGAGGGAATCTGAAATTCTACGATGAGGAAGAGTACGAGCGTCTTCAGAAGCTGTACGGCTCCATGAAGCATCTGCAGACCCTGGGCAGGGAAGATTAAGGAGGAATGCGCCATGAAAATCGGAGCCATAACCATCGGACAGGCACCCAGAACAGACGTGACTGCCGATATCATGCGTCTTTTTGACGGAAAGGTGGAGCTTCTTCAGAGAGGCGGACTGGACGGACTTACCAAAGAAGAGATTGCCCGTTTCGCTCCGGAGGAAGGCGATTATGTGCTGGTCTCCCGGCTGACAGACGGCTCTTCGGTCACCTTTGCGGAGCGCTTTATCCTTCCGCGGCTTCAGGAGTGCATCCATGAGCTGGAGGACGAGGGCGTCCGCCTGATTATGTTCTTCTGCACCGGGGATTTTCCGGACAGCCTTACCTCAAAGGTTCCGCTGGTTTATCCCTGCCACATCCTGAATAAAGTGGTGCCGCTGCTCACAAAGAAATCCAGCATCATCACGATTACGCCCTCACCGCTTCAGGTGGAGCAGTGCGAGAAAAAGTGGTCCCAGTTTGTGGATCATGTGAAATCTGTGCCCGCGTCACCCTATGGAGACTGGGAAGCTCTGGAGCAGGCTGCCCGCCAGGTCAAGGATATGGACGGGGATCTGGTGGTTCTGGACTGCATTGGATTTACGCAGGAAATGAAAAATATGTTCGCAAAAGAGACCGGAAAGCTGGTGGTTCTGCCAAGAACCCTTCTGGCCCGTGTGATCTCTGAGCTGACGGACGTGGAAGAATAGGAGACAGAACAGATTATGGATTTGGTAACAATTTCTGAAAATATTTTGAGAGACTGTCTGGACGCAAAGGCCGGAGAGGAAGTCTACATCGTGACCGATGATACCCGGGTCTCCATCGCTCAGGCCCTGTATGAGGGAGCAAAAAATCTGGGCTGCGAGGCCATGATGACAGTGATGAAGGAGCGGGAGCTGAACGGAGAGGAACCGCCGAAGGCCATTGCGGCAGCCATGAAGGCTGCTGACATTGTGATCTGCCCCACAGCCAAGTCCCTGACCCATACAAACGCGAAGATTCAGGCTGTGGCAGAGGGCACCCGTGTGGCTACCATGCCGGGCATTACCGAGGAGATGTTCTCCAAGGGAGCCATGACTGCGGATTACGCCGAAGTAGAGAAGCTGACCGCGAAGATCACGGAGCTTCTGACAGAGTGTAAAACAGCCAGAATCGAGAAGGACGGCTGTGTCTTGACCCTGAATCTGGACGGCCGCAAAGGCGTTCCCAGCCCCGGCGTATACAGAGAGCCGGGCCAGAGCGGAAATCTTCCTTCGGGAGAAGCCTATATCGCGCCGCTGGAGGACGGAGTCAACGGTGAGATGATTATTGACGGTTCCATGGTGGGAATCGGCAAGCTGGATTCCCCGCTGAAGGTAACGATCCGGGACGGAAAGCTTCAGAAGATCGAAGGAGAGAAGAAAGAAAATCTGGATATTCTTCTGGCCAATGAGCGCAATGCCACAGTAGGAGAACTTGGAATCGGCACGAACGAAGCCGCAATTCTGAACGGCATTATTCTGGAGGATGAGAAGGTGTACGGAACCGTACACATCGCCTTTGGAACCAATACCTCCTTTGGCGGAACCAATAAGGCAGACTGCCATATGGACGGCATCATTCTGAACCCGACGCTGTATTTTGATGATAAGCTGATCATCGATAAGGGTAAATTTGTGGTTTAGTTTAGATGGAAGGAAAACAAGATGGACAAAAAATTTACAGTGGGAGTTATCCGTGTCCTGACTTCCGATGATCCGGAGTTTGTGGGAATGCACGGACGTATTATTGAGGAGCATTATCCCGGGATCCGCTGCATTTCCAAATGTATTCCGGATCAGCCGGAGGGGATTCACAGCCATGAACTGGAGCAGATTGCGGTGCCGAAGATTGTGGAGACGGCAAAATCCTTTGAGGATGTGGATATGATTATTGTCAGCTGCGCGGACGACCCGGGTGTGCCTGAGGTCAGGAAAGCGCTTCCAGGCATGCCGGTGACCGGCGGCGGGGAGACGACAGCCGCTCTGTCTCTGCGTTACGGAGACAAGGTGGCGGTGCTGGGTATCGTAGATTACGCGCCTAAGGCTTATCTGCGGATGATCGCGCCGGATAGGCTGGTAGCAATGGGAAGACCTGAGGGCGTGAACAGCACGCTGGATCTGATGACCCCGGAGGGAAGAGAGTCCTGTTTCCGAAAAGGCAGGGAACTGAAGGAGATGGGAGCGGAGGTCATCGCTCTGGGCTGCACCGGTCTTACGACTATCGGAATTGCCCGGGATCTGGAGAAGGAGCTGGGAATTCCGGTGATTGATCCGGTTCTGGCAGAGGGACTGTTTGCTTACTTTGAGGCAGTGAGAAAGCAGGGCTGAGTCCTGCGGTACATAAGGAGGGCAGTTTCTGCCGGCAGGGGACGTTGCGTCCCTTCCGGCGGAGGCTGTCTTTCTTTTTATGGATGGGAGCCGGGAAGCTCTTGACGTATACCTGGAAATTCCGTATTCTTAGAGGTAAGAGCGGTGCCGGAGAAGCAAAAAAGAGACAGGTTTTTCGACAGAATATGCCGGCCCGTAAAAAGGAGAACAGGATGGAAGAACAAGGACGTTTGCTGCGCGTGCGCGCTTATCTGGAAGGAAAGGGCTGGGAATATGAGTATCATGAGGAGGACGGCTGCGGAAGCGTGGATTTTTCCTACCGGGGCGTTCCCTACCATATCTGGGACTTTGAAGAGGATGGCGAATGGAGCGTGGAGATGAATCTGCAGCATGGAGGCCGTCAGGAGGAAGTGCTGGGGGACTATGAGGAGAAAATAATTGAAATGATGGAGAACTGGCAGTAAAAAAGAGCTGCCGGCGCTCCATTCTGAGTGAGGAAAAGACATGGATTACAGGACAGAATTAAAGCCCCCGGTGGAGGTGCGTTACCGGGAGGAACTGGAGGCTCTGCAGGCGCTGGATACGGACCGGAAGCCGCTGAACTGGAAGCTGTCGCCAAAGGCAGTGCGCACCTTTATTCTGGGAAGCAGGGAGCCGCTTTCCTGGAACGGGCGGGAAATACGGATTCGGAAAAAATATCTGGGCAACGACGCTCTGGTGGAGCGGTGCATTATCACGCTGGCGGGCAGCCGGGGCCTGATGCTGGTAGGAGAGCCGGGAACGGCAAAAACCATGCTGTCGGAGCTATTATCCGCGGCCATCAGCGGCACCAGCATGAATACGATTCAGGGTACGGCAGGCACCACGGAGGACATGATCAAATATAGCTGGAACTATGCGCTTCTGCTGGCAAAGGGACCCTCCCGGGAGGCTCTGGTGCCTTCCCCTCTGTATGTGGGCATGGAGCAGGGAATCCTGACCCGCTTTGAGGAGATTACCAGAACGCCCGCGGAGATTCAGGACAGCCTGATCAGCGTCTTAAGCGACAAGGTTCTGAACGTGCCGGAGCTGGGAGAGGAGGGCCTTCTCTTTGCCAAAGCAGGCTTTAATGTAATCGGCACAGCCAATACCAGGGACAAGGGTGTCAATGAGATGAGCAGCGCCCTGAAGCGCCGCTTCAATTTTGAGACGGTGATGCCGGTCCGGGATGTGACCCTGGAAAAACAGATCATTTTAAATGAGGTGGAAGAGCTGGCCCGGGAGAATCAGATCGAGATGGAGCCGGATGAGGATGTGGCGGAAATTCTGGCCGCTACCTACCATGAGCTGCGGGAAGGCGTCTCCTCCATGGGACACCGGATTGACCGGCCTTCGGCAGTCATGAGCACGGCGGAGGCGGTGTCGGTCTATTACCAGACCATGCTGACAGCTTATTATTACGGAGATTCCCGGATGGATATGGGGTGCCTGGTCCAGAACCTGGTGGGAGCCGTACAGAAGGAAAACGGCGATGATCTGGAGAAACTCCGGGGCTATTTTGAGACGGTGATCCGGGACAAGGGAGGAAAAGAGGGCGGCTTATGGAGCAGCTACTACGCAGCCAGGAAATACCTGAGATAGAGAACATCATTGCCCCGGGGACGGAGTACGATCTGTCCGGAGGAGTGCTGTATTTTCCTGTACGCCACCACAGTCCGGTCTGCTCCTTCCATCTGCAGAGAGCCATAGAGGCTTACCGGCCGGACTGTATCCTGATCGAGGGGCCGGAGAACGCGCAGCATCTGATTCCGGTGCTGACCCATGAGGACACGCAGCCTCCTCTGGCTCTGTATTATGCCTATCAGGATAAGACCGGTCTGATCAGTGAGAAAAAGGAAGATTACAAGTGTTATTATCCGTTTCTGGACAGCTCTCCCGAACTGACTGCTCTGAGGGAGGCGGACCGCAGGGGGATTCCCGCCCGTTTTATCGATCTGCCTTATATGGAGATCCTGGCGGGGACTGCCAGGGACAAAGGCATCCGGAAGGAAGGAGAGAAGCAGACTTACAATGACGACTATCTCCTGAGCAGAAGCCGGTATTTTGAACTTCTCTGCGAACGGACAGGGGTCCGGGAATTTGAAGAGTTCTGGGAGAAATATTTCGAAATACAGGGGCTTTCTGTGGATACGTCTGTGTTTGTCCATCAGA
>CALWAV010000012.1 GCA_944375745.1 uncultured Merdimonas sp. | reverse complement strand
CTTGGCTTTTGTTGTCATGTCTCTTTTTTCAGCTTTTAAAGTATTCATTTATCTTTTCCTCCAAAAATCTGAATCGCTTAGCAGCCTTCCACTTTGCAGAACAAACAGGTATTGTTAAGTGTTCGTTATTTAATTACAGTTTTATTATAGCACCGCTTGTCAAGAGAAAAATCAGATTTTTTGGCGTTAAATTATTAAAAGTTTATAAAAAAAGAGAAAACAAAGTATTTTATCGGCATATCTGGAAGAAAACTGGAAATTTAAAAGGCATTCCAGATAAAGCAGAAAGCGAAAACACAGCCCCAGGCGTTTCCGGTCTGCCTTTTTACTATCAGTATTCCATAGATAGCCGTGAAAGTGGTGATAAGCTCAACGATTCCCCAGAAGGAAGTGTTGAAGGGATGAAGAAGCAGACAGGCAGCGGCGCAGATGACAGCGCCCATATCCAGCCAGAGTCCGGCAGGAAGATATCTGCGGTTTATCTTTTCGCTGATGACTGCGTAGTTAAAACCTTCAAAAAATCCCCAGACCAGGATAATTACTGCCATTCCCAGAACTGAAAGGGGAAAACTGCTGTTCAGCACATCTTCTGTGATTAAGATACTGAAGGGCTGCCAGCCTTCTATCTGCCCCGAAAGATACCGGCAGCAGAGGAGGGGAAGAAAGACAAGTATGGTTCCCAGAACAGCTTTTCCAGCCTGTTCTTTTCTGAGTCCGAAGGAGGAAAATGCCTCCCTGCGGAGAATACAGACAATCGTGATGCCGAGTCCGGCGACGCCGTATTGAATACCGGCGTTCACCAGCAGCCGGGGAAAAATGGGGCGGCCGCTGTCCAGGACAAATTGGGTAAACTGATTTCCCATTGCGGCATAAAGGCAGAAAACGGCCAGGGTAACCAGCGCAATGATCCAGATATCCGTATCCAGACGCTTCTGCTCAGGTGATAACGTCTTTTTTGACATAACAGGTTCTCCTTTAGGTTCGATTTCCTTCTGTGTAAAAATCCTGTATATACTATAGCAGAGGAAGCTTATGCCTGCAAGAAGCCCCAGAGGAAGGGTGAAAAGAAATAAAAGCAGTTGTGCGTAGTTCCCGGCTGTGGTATTCTGATATTGCAGATGATCGATCTGCCCGGGAAAACAGTTCTGTTTTCCTATTCCCAAAGCCTCAAATAAAAACGGAGATTACTGTGAACGAAGTGAGCAGTAACAGAAGAAGGAGCTGGTGCCTATGACTGCCGCATTCTGATCTTGCAGGCCGGATATGAAAAACGTATAATGAAAGGAGAAACCAACCGGGTGAAAAGAAAGCGGTATAAATTCAGAACGGCACAAAGGATAAACCGCAAATATAAAGACAGGCTGTTCCGCTTCGTCTTTCAGAATAAAAGGGATTTGCTGGAGCTTTACAATGCGATAAACGGGACGGAATACCAGGATACAGAAGAGCTGGAAATCAATACGCTGGAGGATGTGCTTTATCTTGGCATGAAAAATGATTTGTCATTTCTCCTGGGCGCGACTGTGAATCTGTATGAACATCAGAGCACATGGAATGAAAATATGCCTTTGAGAGGGCTGTTGTACTTCGCGGAACTGTACCAGCGTTATCTGGAGGAGAATGGTTACCGTCTGACCGGAACCGGGAGAAGGCTGCCGCTGCCGTTTCCCAGGTATGTGGTATTCTACAATGGTACAAAAGAGGAACCTGATCAGATACAGCTTCTGCTGTCAGACTCTTTTCAAAGCCAGGGAAAGGACGAACTTCCCAGTCTGGAATGCAGAGCTGTTGTACTTAATATTAATTACGGACACAATCAGGCAATCATGGAACGCTGCCGCAGGCTTAGGGATTATTCTGAATTCATAGAAGAAATCCGCCGGAACCTGAGAGCGGGAATGGTGCTGGAAGACGCTGTGGAACAGGGAATCGAAGCCTGCATGAATCGGGGAATATTAGAGGATATTCTCAGGAAGAGCAAAATGGAGGTGCGTAAGATGCTGCTGACAGAGTATGATGAGAAGGCGGAGAGAGAATATCTCCGGAAAGAAGCGATTGAGATGGGCCTGGAAGAAGGCCGGGCCATGGGCTTGGAACAGGGGTTAGAACAAGGACTGCAACAAGGCCTGGAACAGGGACTGCAGCAAGGGCTGGAACAAGGGCTGCAGCAAGGAATTCAGAAAGGAATTTGTGCTTTTATTCTGGACAATTTGGAAGAAAATATCCCGAAAGAGCGGATTCTTTCCAAGCTGGAGCGAAGGTTTTTCCTGACGCCGGAACAGGCCCGGGAGTATTTTGAGAAATACGGAAGAGAAGAGCAGTAGCACATGAGGAGCGCTGCGAGCGGAACGAATGGAGGACAGGGCAAGAAGCTGCAGAGAAAACAAAAGAGAAAACGGCTTGACAAAGCTATTCTTGCGTGTTACGCTCATTTATATGAAAACCGCATATTTACTGCAAACGCTATGAAGAAAAGAGTAGGCTGAATGCGCTTTTTACAGAGAATTCCCGGAAGCTGAGAGGGATGAAGGCAAAGTGGCTGAAGATGGTTTCCGAGCGGTACGGATGAACGCAGAGCACAGAGAATCTGCGATAAGACGTGACAGGGCCGCCTGTTACAGCGGAAGGGTATAAGGACGCGGAGCTATGAAGAGCCGTCCCGTACCCGCAGAGGCCGGTTCCCGCGAGGGGCAGGCGAACAGAAGTGGTAACACGGGAATATCCCGTCTTCTTTAGTGATAAAGAAGACGGGTTTTTTATTCCCGCAGGCAGTGAGCCAAGCGGACGCGGTTCAGATACTCTTCTTGATTTTGCGCCTGGCGCGTGAATTTTACAAGTGTAATTTTGAGGTTTTGCAGTATCATTTGCAGGTTGAGAGAAAAGAAAGGGAAATAAGGATGGAAAAAGAGAAGTTTTATATGACGACGGCGATTGCCTATACTTCGGGCAAGCCGCATATCGGAAATACCTATGAGATCGTACTGGCGGACGCGATTGCGCGGTTCCGGAGAATGCAGGGATACGATGTGTTCTTTCAGACAGGAACCGACGAGCATGGACAGAAGATAGAGCTGAAAGCTCAGGAAGCGGGGGTGACGCCCAAGGAATTTGTGGATCAGGTATCTGGGGAAATCAAACGTATCTGGGATCTGATGAATACTTCTTATGATAAATTTATCCGCACGACGGATGACTACCATGAGAAGCAGGTACAGAAGATTTTCAAGAAGCTCTATGACCAGGGCGATATTTACAAGGGCTCCTATGAGGGACTGTACTGTACTCCCTGCGAATCCTTCTGGACTCCGTCCCAGCTGGTGGATGGTAAGTGTCCGGACTGCGGCCGTGAGGTGCAGCCGGCGAAGGAAGAGGCGTATTTCTTCCGTATGAGCAAGTATGCGGACCGCCTGATAGATCATATCAACAGCCATCCGGAATTCATTCAGCCGGTGTCCCGGAAAAATGAGATGATGAATAATTTTCTGCTTCCGGGCCTGCAGGATCTCTGTGTATCCCGTACTTCCTTTAAGTGGGGAATCCCGGTGGATTTTGATCCGAAGCATGTGGTGTACGTGTGGCTCGACGCTCTGACCAACTACATCACCGGAATCGGTTATGACTGTGACGGAGAGTCCAGCGATCTGTTCAAGAAGAACTGGCCGGCAGACCTGCATCTGATCGGAAAGGATATTATCCGCTTCCATACCATTTACTGGCCGATTTTCCTGATGGCTCTGGATCTTCCGCTGCCGAAGCAGGTGTTCGGGCATCCCTGGCTGCTGCAGGGCGACGGCAAGATGAGCAAGTCCAAGGGCAATGTACTTTACGCGGACGACCTGGTGGATATGTTTGGCGTAGACGCAGTGCGCTTCTTTGTGCTGCATGAAATGCCCTTTGATAATGATGGCGTAATCACCTGGGAGCTGATGGTGGAGCGTATCAATTCCGAGCTGGCCAATACCCTGGGAAATCTGGTAAACCGTACCATTTCCATGTCAAACAAGTATTTTGGAGGCGTGGTGAACAATGCGGGCGTCATTGAACCTGTGGACAGAGAGCTGCGGGAGACTGCCGTGGCAGCTGCTCAGAAGGCTTCTGAGAAGATGGACGAGCTGCGCGTGGCAGACGCGATTACAGAGATTTTCACACTGTTCAAGCGGTGCAATAAATATATCGATGAGACCATGCCCTGGGCTCTGGCAAAGGATGAGAGCAAGAAAGACCGGCTGGCAACCGTGCTTTATAACCTGGTAGAGAGCATCAGCATCGGAGCCTGCCTGCTGGAGCCGTTCATGCCGGAGACTGCTGAGAAAATTCTGGCTCAGCTGGGCGCAAAGAAGCGTTCTCTGGAAGTCATGAATATGTTTGGGCTGTATCAGTCCGGCACAAAGGTAACAGATAAGCCGGAGATCCTGTTTGCCCGTCTGGATGTGAATGAGGTTCTGGCAAAGGTGGAGGAGAAAAAAGCGGCCGAGGCAGCAGGAAGTACAGCGGGGACTGCGGGAAATACAGAAGGCGCTGCCGGAGCCGGAAGCGATGGAGCAGACAACGGAAAGGCTGTTATTGATATTGAACCGAAAGCAGAGATTACTTTTGAAGACTTCGAGAAGCTTCAGTTCCAGGTAGGAGAGATCATTGCCTGCGAGGCGGTAAAGAAGTCCAAGAAGCTTCTGTGCTCCCAGGTGCGCATCGGCAGCCAGGTGAAGCAGATTGTATCCGGAATCAAGGCCCATTACACGCCGGAGGAAATGGTCGGCAAGAAGGTTATGGTGGTAGTAAATCTGAAACCTGCCAAGCTGGCTGGAGTGCTTTCTGAGGGAATGATTCTCTGCGCGGAAGACGCGGATGGCAATCTGGCGCTGATGACGCCGGATAAGGATATGCCTGCGGGAGCGGAGATCTGCTGAAGCAGACGGCCTGTGCTGCATACAGAGGATAAAGCGATAAAATAAAAAGAGTATTCCCATCGGAATCTGAAAGAATTGACAGAAAACAGCGGCGTATTTGTGCGATATACGCCGCTGTTTGAGAGAAAAGACATAAATGGCCGGAAGAATTTACAGTCTGCCGGTTTCGGGCAAAAAACTGCAGCCGCATTGGTGAAAATCAGAAATACGTCTCCAATTCCATCTGTTTTGCCTGCTCCAGCAGGAATTTATACCGTTTCTGCACAGAATAGATTTCATAAGTATAGCAGTCGATCAAATCCGGATCTACGACCGCCTCGAAGTTTGCGTAGGCGGTGTCCAGTGCGTTTTTTGTAAGATAAAGGTCCTCCAGGAGCTGGCGCCGGGTAAAGGATTCTCCGGCAGGCTCCCGTGTCTGTTCTTTCTTAAAAAGTCCCATGCTGCAACCCCCGCTTTCAATAACAAAGAGCGCGCCGCGAAAAAGCACTGCGGCGGCTTTGACTGTGGATATTATCTGCGATATCCTGCTACAATATGAGTATAGGCCGTAAACAAGGAATTTATACTAAAAATAGTATATATTGGATCTAACCCCCATATAAATAATAAAAAAACACAGGACAATGCTATGAAAGTATTAAATTTTCTGCTTCGTATGGTTTTCGGGGCAATCGGAATTCAGGTAATCAATGCCATTCTGATTTCGCAGAATATTTCTGTGTTTGTGGGGCTGAATGTTCTTACCCTTTTGACAGTCGGAAGCCTCGGAATCAGCGGGCTGGGGCTGCTTTACGGAATTGCGGCCTTCGGAATTTTGTGAGATTTTTACAATGGACAAATCTGGAAACAAAAGGTATACTTTATCTACGATCGATCAGAAAATTTCTTATCTGGCTGGGTCAGATATGGGCACAGCCTGCATCTATGGTTTGGGTCAAACCACAATTCCTTTTTTGGACATGACTTGAAAGGAGGAGCAGTGTTTCTTATTTCTTTGGCGCAGTGTTACAGAAGAGAGCCAAAACTTCTGCTTGCGGCCGGAGTATTACTGGCTTTTGAGGTATCTGTGAGTCTTATGATGGGTCTTCTGCTGTATCTGGGAGGACTCGGGTGAAAGAGAGGCAGATAGCGGTATGCGGCGGAGAACGGGATTATACGAGGAAATTCGCGGAATTTGCAAATTCCCGGGAGGATTCTCTGTTTGCGGTACATGGGTTTACAGACTGCCATGAACTGATGGCTTATACGAAAGAACACTCTGTGGACATTCTTCTGCTGTCGGAGGAGTTCCTGGAACAGCTTCCGGAACAGACCGCCGGAAAAGTGATTCTGCTGTCAGAAAAAGAGTACAGGGAGGAGAATGGCTATCCGGCCGTCTATAAATATCAGTCCTGCAGCCAGATTCTGCGCCAGGCGCTGAATCTGTATGCGGAGCATGCGCAGGAACCAGAGGGAACAGCCCTTCGGGCAGAAGCAATGAAGAAGGTGGGAATCTACTCGCCCATCGGACGGACGGGCAAGACAGGCTTTGCTCTGGGTTTTGGAAAAGAGACGGCAAAAAAGCACCGGACTCTTTATTTGAATATGGAGGAATATTCAGGGTTTACGGCGCTGTATCCCTATGGGGATGGCTGGACTCTGTCTGAGCTGATGTATTTCCTGAAGCAGGGAAAGAAGGCTTTTGCCTGTAAGCTGGAAAGTGTGATACAGCGGATGGGCGGCCTGGATTATATCCCGCCCTTACGTTCTCCTATGGAGCTCAGGACTGTCGGCCGGGAAGACTGGGAGGCCCTTCTGCAGGCCCTGGAAAGAGAAAGCCGGTATGAGGTGGTGATTCTTGACTTAAGCGGCATGGTAAACGGATTGTTTGAAATCCTGGATCAGTGTGATGTGATCTATATGCCTGTGGAGGAGGATGAGACTGCCCGGGCGAAGCTTTCTCAGTATGAGGAGACTCTGGGCCTGCTGGATCTGGAGCATATCATGAAACGTACGAAGAAGCTTCGTGTGTCCTGGGAGGAAGGGCCTGAAGCGCTGGGACGGGAAGAGAGCAGGAGGTGGATCGGACTGTGAGAGCAGGCTGGGAGGAACTGAGGGGAAAGCTCCGAAGCCGGGTGCAGGAAAGACTGGACCTGTCCAGAGAGCTGAAGGACGAGGAGGTTCTGGCTCTGATAGATGAGGAAATTTTGCGTCAGAGCAGGCAGAGCTGGCTTTTTCTGGAAGAGATGCTTCAGATGAGAAAGGAACTGTTCAATGCCATGCGGCGGCTGGACATTCTGCAGGAGCTGATTGAGGATCCGGAAGTGACGGAGATCATGGTAAATGGACCGGACCATATTTTTGTGGAGAAAAAGGGAAGGCTTTTCTGCTGGAATAAAAGGTTCTCTTCCAGCACACAGCTGGAGGATGTGGTGCAGCAGATTGTGAGCTTCTGCAACCGCAGCGTATCGAAAGCAAATCCCATAGCCGATGCCAGACTGTCAGATGGCTCCCGCGTGAATATCGTTCTGGATCCTGTGGCTTTGAACGGACCGGTGGTGACCATCCGCCGGTTTCCGGCGGAACCGGTGCGGATGGCTCAGCTGGTGGGCTGGGGGTCTTTGACGGAGGAGGCTGTGGACTTTCTGAGGGCTGCGGTGAGAGCAGGCTATAATATTTTTGTGAGCGGCGGGACAGGCTCCGGGAAAACCACGTTTCTCAACGCGCTGTCGGAGTTTCTTCCGGAGACTGCCAGAGTGATCACCATCGAGGACAACGCGGAGCTCCAGCTGGACCGAGTGAAAAATCTGGTTACCCTGGAAGCCCGGGGAGCCAATCTGGAAGGAGAAAAGGAGATTAGTATCCGAGACCTGATTAAGACAGCGCTTCGGATGCGGCCGGATCGAATCATCGTAGGCGAGGTGCGGGGAGCGGAGGCGATTGATATGCTTCAGGCTATGAATACAGGCCATGACGGTTCTCTGAGCACAGGCCATGCCAACAGCCCCCGGGATATGCTGAGCCGCCTGGAGACCATGACGCTTATGGGAATGGATCTGCCTCTTACGGCAGTTCGGAGACAAATTGCATCTGGAGTGGATCTGATTATACATCTGGGAAGGCTCCGGGACGGGAGCCGGAAGGTTCTGGAGATTGTGGAGACAGATGGAATTCGGGACGGAGAGATTTGCCTGCATACACTTTTTGAATTTCAGGAAGAGGAAGCCGGCGCGCAGACGGAGTCCGGAGTAAAAGGGATTCTCCTGAAGAAGGATGAGCTGCGGCACAGAGGCAAGATGAAAGCGGCAGGAATCGGGGGCTGGTAGATGGATTATAGAAATTATTGTTTCAGCCGGAGGGAAATACTCAGGTATGGAGCGGAGGCTGCGGCGCTTACCGGAATCGTGGCCCTGTGCTTCTACAATTCTTTCTGGGCACTGGCAGCATACCCCCTTGTGGCATTTTGGTATTTCCGGGAAAAGAAGGAACAGTTGGCGTCAAAACGGAGAAAGGAACTGCAGCTTCAGTTTAAGGACGCTGTACAGGGAATGGCGGCAGCCCTTGCGGCAGGGTATTCTCCGGAAAATGCCGTAAGAGAGGCCAGAAAAGAGCTGTGCTTGATTTATCCGGAGAGCGCGGATATGATACAGGAGCTGTCCGCCGTCCAGAGAAAGCTGGATGCCAACCAGACCATAGAAGAGGCAGTGCAGGATTTCGCTTTTCGAAGCGGGCTGGAGGAGGCGGAGACCTTCGCGGAAACCTTTGCGGTGGGAAAGAGAAGCGGCGGCGATTTGATTGCGATTATGAAAGACACGGCCCGAACCATCAGCCAGACCGTGGATACAGAGAGGCAGGTGGCCTCTGTTCTCGCATCACGCAGATATGAGCAGAAGATTATGAATGTGATTCCCTTTGCCATGATTCTGTATCTGCGGTTTGGCTGCCCGGGGTTTTTGGATCCGGTTTACGGAAATGAGGCCGGGATTCTTGCGATGACGGCCTGTCTGGCACTGTATCTGGCAGCAGGGTATTTAAGCAGAAGAATGCTGGAGATAGAGATCTGAGCAGAAGAACCCAGGGAGACATGGAATGGGAATTACGGGAAAGGCGTGGTTTATAAATGGGAAAGCAGAAAGAAGAACAAAGAAAGAAACAAAGAAAAACGCAGAGCGGAGGAAGAATCGGCTGTTCCGGCTTTTGACTGAGAAAATCGGCAGAAAATGCCCCGGAAGAGCAGAAGTGGAAGAAAATCTGAGACTTCTGGGGACAGACAGGGACATCAGCGGAAAGCTGGACGCTTATTACGCGGAAAAACTGATTCTGATATTAAAAATACTGGGAGCGGGTCTGGCCTGCAGTCTGCTTTTGCTTCTGACCGCCGGCAGCGGCGGAGAGCTGACAGAAGGATATTTTCTTCCCAGAAAGGAAAAGGCCTATACCCGGGCGCTGAGCCTGAATACAGAGGACGGGGGGCAGACAGAAGCGGTCATAGAGGTGGAGCCCCGGGAGCTGACCGATGGAGAAAGCCAAGCGCTTCTGGAGGAAACAGTATCAGGGATGGAGGAGCGTATTCTGGGAGACAATGTGTCTCTGGAGGAAGTGCGGAGTGATCTGAATCTGATTCGGGAAATTGAAGGAACACCGGTAGTAATCGAGTGGGAGCTGGATAATTATGAGACGCTGAATCTGGATGGGAGCCTTCGGCTGGAAAATCTGAAAGAGGAAGGAAGTCTGACGGAGCTGACAGCCAGGCTGGTCTGCGGCGGAGAAGAGCAGATATACCGGGCAGTGGTCAGAACTTTTCCGCCTCTCCTGACAGAGGAAGAAGAGTGGGAGAGGTCTGTAGATGAGGCTGTGGCGGTTTCTCAGGAAGAAAGCAGGCAGCAGGAGATGAAGAAGCTGCCTGATGAAGTGGATGGACAGGCAGTGGAATGGAAGGAAAAGCAGTCGTCATCCGCAGGCGGAGCTCTGGCGCTGACTGTGCTGGCGGCAGTGATGGCGTATCTGGCCAGGGACCGGGATCTGAAGAAGCAGGTTACGGAACGGGACAGACAGATGCAGAGGGATTACGCCAGGATTGTAAGCAAACTGGTGCTTTTGATGAGTGCCGGAGCAGCGGTCCGGAAGGCTTGGGAGATGATAGTGAAAGACTATCAGATGAAAAAGGAAAAGGGACAGATAAAACCCAGATATGCCTATGAGGAGATGGCGCTGGCCTGCCATGAGATGCAGAGCGGAGTGGCGGAGACAAAGGCTTACGAAAATTTCGGCCTGCGCTGCCGGCTGCCTTGCTATTTGAAGCTTTCTGCCCTTCTGGAACAGAATCTGCGGAAGGGGAGCAAAGGAATCGGCCAGATTTTGAATGGAGAAGTATCGGAAGCGTTTGAGCAGAGAAAAGCATGCGCGCTGAGCCAGGGCGAGGAAGCTTCTACCAGGCTTTTGTTTCCCATGATTCTCATGCTGGCGGTGGTGCTGCTTTTGATTCTTCTCCCTGCGGCCATGTCTATGCAGATGTAGCGGCCGGTATAAAACAAAATGAATTCAGAGGGACGAAGAGGGGAAAGGAAGGACAAAACATGAGAGAATGGTGGAATCGTTTTTGGAAAGAAGAGGATGGAATCGGTACGGTGGAGATGATTTTGATCCTGGTTGTGCTGATCGCACTTGTGCTTATCTTTAAGAATCAGCTCACCACGCTGGTAAATGACATTTTTGACAAGATTACCAGCCAGAGCCGTCTGGTATAGGGGCAGTTATGAGCAGCAGATTATGGAGGCGCGGGGAGATTACGGTTTTTATAAGCCTGATGCTGGCAGTCCTGTTATTTTTCTTTCAGGCGGCGCTGGAATCGGCCCGTCTGGCTATGCTCCGAAGCCAGATGCAGGAGGCGCTGGAACTGGCGGAATATTCCGTGCTTTCCGAGTACCACAGAGAACTGCTGGATCTGTATGATCTGTTTTATCTGGATCTGAGTTATGGAGGCGGAGCAGAGAAAACGGAGTATTTGAATCAGAGACTTGCGGAATTTCTGGATGCAAATCTGTCTTCCGGGGAAACGGCAGGGGTAGACACCTGGGATTACTCCAGGGCAACGGATGACCGTGGATCGGCTTATTATGAGCAGGCAGTGTCGTATATGAAGCAGAAGACAGGAGTCTCGCTGCTTCAGAGACTTAAAACCTATGAGGAGTATGGAGAGCTGGCTTCGGAGAATGAGGAAAGCTATGCCCAGGCGGACGCAAGAGAGACACAGAATCTGGAGGAGCTGAAAAAGCGCCGGGAAGAGGAGGAGGAAAAAGGAACGCCGGATCCGGTTTCCAATACAAACAGCCTGAAACGGAGCAGCATTTTAAATCTGGCAGTAAAGGAACCGGAGAAGCTCTCGGGAAAGAAAGCAGATCTGAGTACGGTGCCGTCGGTAAGAGTGCTTCTGGAGGGAACGGGACCGAGAGGCCGCAATGAGCCGGGGGTGGGAAATGATGTGTTCTTCCTGGCATACCTGCTGGAACATTTTCCGGACGCCTCAGAGTATCTGGCAGAAAACGGGGAAAACGGTCCATGGCTCGATTATCAGCTGGAATATCTTATAGCCGGAAAGGATACGGATATAGGAAATCTGGAGTCAGTCTGCGGGCGGCTGCTGGCCATCCGGGAGGGAATGAATTATACATATCTGCTGTCGGATTCAGCAAAGACAGCAGAATGCGCGGCTCTGGCGGCAGCACTGGTGGGGGTGACGATGATTCCGGGATTGGTGGAAGCGGTAAAGCAGGTTCTTCTGCTGGCCTGGGCTTTCGCGGAGAGCGTGCTGGATGTAAGGAGACTGCTGAATGGAAAAAAGGTGGCCTTTTACAAGGACAGCTCCAGCTGGAAGCTGTCCCTGTCCGGAGCGCTGGAAATGGGTTCCCTGTCCGGCTTTGATGAACAGGAGGATTCCGGCGGCCTTCAGTACCGGGATTATCTGGGGATCCTGCTGACCCTCACCGGCCGTGAACAAAAAGTTATGAGAAGCCTGGATGCCATAGAAGGAGTGATCCGGGAACAGTCCGGCGGCCGCTGGTTTTATATGGATCAATGTACGGATGGATTTCAGATGCGGGCAGTATGCGTGAACGGACAGGAGCTGTCAGCGGAACGCTGGATGGGATATGAATGGTGAAAAATGCCGGGACAAAGCAGTCTGCGGCGGCTTCGGGAAGGGGTGTACCGTGATGTTTTTTCGTACAGGGATGCGTCTGTTAAAATTCAATGCTCTCCAGGCAGCGGCGGACGGGCGGACTGCCGTTCTGACAAAAAAATCTGACAACTCTCTTTCCATACCCTGTGGCGAAAAAACATCACGGTGCGCCTCTTCTTTTCACAAGGGCAGCCTGACGGTGGAGGCAGCCCTCGTGTTTCCTCTGGCTGTTTTTGCCCTGACTGCTTTTCTATATCTGTTTTTTCTGCTTCAGGTACGCACGGAAATCGGCAGAGCGCTGACGGATGCCGGGCGGGAACTATCTCAGATGGCCTGTGTATCGGAAGACGCAGGCAGCCTGGCGCCTTCAGCCCTGGCCATGCTTTATGGAAAGCGGGAAGTGGAAAATTATCTGGAAGGACGCATGGCAGCGGAAATCATAAACGGAGGCAGCGAAGGCATTTCTTTTCTGGGTACTTTCTGGGAAGAAGAGACTTCTACACTTACGCTGCAGGCTTCTTTTCAGGTGGTATTTCCTCCGGGAATCGCGTGGTTTCACCCGATTCAGGTGACGCAGAAGCGGATTGTACGGGGATTTACGGGATTTTCCGGACGGGAAGGGGATCCTGAAATAGAGGACAGTAGTCTTGTTTACGTGACAGATCACGGAACAGTCTATCACAGGGATTTAGGCTGCAGGTATTTGAAATTGTCTGTCCGGCAGACGGAGCTGGATAAGGTGGATGATCTGCGCAGTGGAGACGGTTCCAGGTATTATCCCTGTGAACGATGCTGGGAAGAGGGGGCAGAGATCGTGTTCTTGACGGAGGAAGGAAACCGCTACCATCAGACTCTGAACTGTTCTTCCTTAGTCCGGGGAATCCATACGGTTCGTCTCTGGGATACAGGAGGGCTTCCGCCCTGCTCTGCCTGTGGAGGGTAAAAAATGTGGAGAGAGTATTGTGTGGCGCTGCTGCTTTTCTGGAATGGCTGGATGGATCTGCGCAGGCATGAGATCAGTCTTCCGGGGCTCGGAATATTCGGAGCAGCAGGCATTCTGGCAAATCTGCTGCTGAGATACCAGACAGGCTTTGAGCTGGCTGCGGGAATAGGAGTTGGCGTTTTTGTTCTCGCTGCTGCGGCAGCTACAAAGGGCGCCATTGGTTTCGGAGACGGTCTGCTGCTCTGCGTGACAGGAATCTACCTGGGAGGAATGGACAATCTGCGGCTTCTGATGGGAGGAATGATTCTATGCGCGCTAGTTCTGGGGATGGGGCTGCTGCTTGGAAAAGCCCGGTGGAAACAGCAGTTTCCTTTCGTGCCGTTTCTGTGCCTGGTACAAATGGGGAGGATTTTATGGCGGTAGAAAGCGGGAAAGTGAGAAAAAAGAAGAAGGAACAGGGGAGCCGGTTCTGGAGGCGGGGAAGCTTTACGGTGGAGGCCTCTCTGCTGCTGCCGCTGCTTGTGCTGATATTGTCGGTGTTTATAATTTTTGGTTTATACCTGCATGACAGAAGCGTCTTGGCTTCCTGCGCGGCAGAGCTGGCAGGAAAAGGGGCTCTGCGTAAGTATGAGACAGAGGAGCATCTGGAAAATTGGCTGACAGGACAGGCGGAAGGGCTGGCGGAGGATAAGCTTCTGCTGCTGAGGCTGACAGAGGCAGAAGCAGAGGTAGACGGAAGCTCGGTGACAGTCTCCTATGCAGGAAGCACTTCTCTTCTGGGAGGGCTGCAGGCCAGAGAGACAGAGAGGGCAAAAAGATTGAATCCGGTGAGTTTTATCAGAAACAGCAGACGTCTGGGAAAATTAATCAAAGAGTAGGAGCGGTGAGAAATGAATGTGACATATCGGAGAGAACTGGATCATAATTATCTGATTTTGGAGCAGGAAGAATATCAGGAAAATTATCAGACGGTCATGCTGCTGAAAAATAAGATTCCAGGGTTTCTGGAATGCAGAATGAGCCGGCTGGACAGAGGCGCCTCCTTATATTATGAAATCACATCCAGACAAAGCCTGAGACTGGTTCTGGAAAGAAAAAGAATCAATCTTTGGGAATTGCAGAAGCTGCTGAGCGGAATGTATCAGGCAGTACAGTCCTGTGAAGAATATCTTCTGAATGTGGAGCATCTGCTGCTGTCACCGGACTATATTTATCTCGAACCGGATGAATGGACTGCATATTTCTGCTTTTTCCCATTTGAGAAGCAGGAGCCTGGCCAAAGCCTCCCGGAGCTGGCGGAATATCTTCTGGACCGCCTGGACAGGCAGGATTCCGGAGCGGTCACGCTGGGATATGAATTTTACAGAATTGCTGGAGAAGAAAATCCTTCTCTGAGGGAGCTGCTGGAAAACTGGAACCAGGAGGAGGCTCAGAAACCGGAAGCAGAGAAAAAGACGGAAAGAACAATCATACAGTATGATGATAAGGGCCGGACAGTCGTGGAAAAGGACTGTATCCGGGAAAGGGAACCAAAACGGAGCTTTGACGCGGTCTCACCGGAATGGACTGAGAGTCCGGAAGGAGGAACTTCCTTTCTGGGAGGAGCCAGGGAGCCCGGGCTTTTTCTGCGGAGCGAAAGCGCAGCCTATCCGGATCTTCGAATCACAAAGAACAGTTTTCTGATTGGAAAGAAAAAGGACGCCGTAGACGGATGGCTGAAAGCCCGGGGGATCTCGCGGATACACAGCAGAATTTCCAAAGAGGAGGACTGCTACTATCTGACGGATCTGAATTCCACAAACGGCACTTATCTGAATGGCGGCCGGCTGGAGGTGAATGAGAAGGCACGGCTGCGGCCTGGGGACTGCGTGGCTTTTGCGGATGTCAGATATGTGGTGGAAGGCTGAGACGAAAAAGCTGTACTGGATTTTTAGGACAGGGTTCTGTATAATGAAACAAAACAGACTGCGGACAGGGCAGAGAGCCCTGTATCCGGCCGCTGAAAATCATACAGAAAAGGAATAGCTTGTTTTATGATATTTGAAAGTCATGCGCACTACGATGATGAAGCTTTTGACGCGGATCGGGAAGAGCTTCTGAAGGAGTGCCGGAATCAGGGAATCGAATATATAGTCAATGTGAGTTCCAGCCTGAAATCGGTGGAAACCACACTTGCGCTGGCGGAGCAGTATCCGTTTATTTATGGGGCTGTGGGTATTCATCCGGATGAAGTGGGAGAGCTGAATGAGGAAACCTTTGCCTGGCTGGAACAGCAGTGCAGCCACCCGAAAGCTGTGGCAGTGGGAGAGATTGGACTGGATTATTACTGGGATAAGGAAAATCATGAGGTTCAGAAGTATTGGTTTCAAAGACAGCTGGAGCTGGCAAAAAAGTGCAGGCTGCCAGTCATTATCCACAGCCGTGAAGCCTGTGCGGATACGCTGGAGGAGATGAAAAAAGCCCATACGCCGGAGCTTCGCGGAGTCATTCACTGCTTTTCCTATGCGCCTGAGACGGCCAGAGAATATCTTGAGATGGGATATTACATCGGCATCGGAGGCGTGGTGACCTTTAAGAATGCAAAGAAGCTGAAGGAGGTTGTGAAAATGCTTCCTCTGGATCGGATTCTTCTGGAGACAGACTGTCCGTATCTGTCTCCAGAGCCAAACCGCGGGAAACGTAATTCCTCCTTGAATCTTCCATATGTGGCAGCCGCGATCGCGGAACTCAAGGGAGTGGAGACGGAGGATGCAATCCGTATTACAAACGAAAACGCCAGAAACCTTTATTTTCAGGGGAGAGAATTATGAGCAGACCGGTTCCGGACCTGGGAAATCCCAAAAACACCATAGAGATTTTAAATAAATACAAGTTTGTGTTTCAAAAAAGATTTGGACAGAATTTTTTGATTGATGAACATGTGCTGGGGAAAATTATCCGCGCCGCAGAAATTACAGAAGAAGACTTTGTGGTTGAGATCGGCCCGGGCATCGGCACGCTGACCCAGTATCTGGCCGCCTCTGCCAGAGAAGTGGCCGCGATCGAAATAGATGACGCGCTGATCCCGATTCTGGAGGATACCTTAAGTGGATATGATAATGTCACCATTATTCATGAGGATGTATTGAAGGTAGATCTGACAAAGCTTGCGGAAGAGAAGAACGGGGGCAGGCCGGTGAAAGTGGTGGCAAATCTTCCTTACTATATTACGACGCCGATTATTATGGGGCTGTTTGAAAATCATGTGCCTGTGGACAGCATTACAATTATGGTACAGAAGGAAGTGGCGGATCGGATGAAGACAGGACCGGGTTCCAAGGACTATGGCGCTCTGTCTCTGGCTGTTCAGTATTACGCCAGGCCGGAGCTTGTGGCCAATGTGCCTCCCAACTGTTTTATGCCGCGGCCCAGAGTAGGCTCGGCAGTTATCCGCCTTACAAAATATCAGAAGCAGCCCGTGGAAGCAGAGGATGAGAAGCTGATGTTTCAGATTATCCGTGCCTCCTTTAATCAGCGCAGAAAGACACTGGTCAATGGGCTCAGCAATGCGCCGGAGCTTCGGATTCCCAAAGAGCGGACGGCGGCGGTTCTGGAAGAGATGGGGCTTAAGCCGGGAGTGCGGGGAGAGGCGCTGGATCTTTCCCAGTTCGCGGAGCTTTCCAACCGGCTGAAGAGGCAGCAGGAGTCCTGAATCCACAGACAGAAGCATCCTGCAAAAATACTGGAATGAAGAGGACAGGTCAGGCATAGAATATCTTAGCAAATGAGAGAAAGGGAGGGATTCTTTGTCTGACTACAAACGGTTTGTCTCCTACATTTACGGATATAATCAGGGAGAAAAGGGAGAAAACACAGGCTTTGTCAAAGTAAACGCCCGCGGCGGCGAGTGCAAGATCTGGGTGCATGTGAAAGGATTTTACGCGCACAGACAGAAGCCTTACCGGGTCTACATCTTTACGCAGAGGAAAGAACGGCTGGAGGGACAGTATCTGGGTGAACTGGAAAGCCGCAATGGGGCGCTGGAATGGAATGGCGTCACAGATACCGACAGCTTGATGGGCGGCTTCAGCCTGGACGAAAGCCGGGGAATCTATATAGAGGGGGAGAACCGTGTCTTTGCCGCGGAATGGGACGACTATCCGGTGGATGTAGACAGGTTTGAACCCCTTGAGAGGTCTGCCAGGCAGGCGGATGTGGAGAAGAATTCAGAAAAGGATATGGGAGAAAGCCAGGAGGTAATGCAGGCTGCACAGGTGCAGATGCCTGTCAGGGAGCGGGCTGTACAGAGCGGCAGGGAACAGGCAGGGACTTCGGCTCCTGCGGATCCCAGAAGGAAGCAGTGGGAATATCTGGCTTCCCGTTTTCCAGCAGTGCGCTATCAGGATGGGGACGGAGGCATTTTGTCCGGAATCCGCCTGGGGAACCGGGAATTGTCCCGGATTCCCAGAGATAAATGGGGATTGGGAAATAACAGCTTTCTGCTCCATGGATTTTATCAACATCACCATCTCCTGCTGATCCGAAGAGAGACAGATACCCAGGTGGGCTATTACATAGGAGTGCCGGGGATCTATAATGAGAAGGAGCAGATGCTGGCATCCATGTTCGGATTTGAAGAATTTAAAGTGATGAAAGGACCTGACGGCGGCGGAGAAAATTTCGGGTACTGGTGCCGGCTGCTGAAATAGGCATCGGACCGGAGAGGCTGAAAAAAGGATTGGACGGAAGAGAACAATGACTGCAGATGAAAAATATATGAAAGAGGCCATGCGCCAGGCTAAAAAGGCCTGGGCTCTGATGGAGGTGCCGATTGGCTGTGTGATTGTGCAGAATGATAAGATCATAGCCAGAGGCTACAACAGGCGGAATACGGACAAGAATACCCTTTCCCACGCGGAGCTGAACGCGATTCGGAAGGCCAGCAGAAAGACAGGGGACTGGCGTCTGGAAGACTGTACCATGTACGTTACGCTGGAGCCCTGCCAGATGTGCGCGGGCGCTATTGTACAGGCCCGTGTGGGAAGGGTGGTTATCGGAGCCATGAATCCCAAGGCAGGCTGTGCCGGTTCCATCTTGAATCTTCTGGAGATGCCGGAATTCAACCATCAGGTACAGGTGGAGAGAGGAGTGCTGGGAGAGGAGTGCGGCAGGATGCTGACGGAGTTTTTTAAGGAACTGCGCAGGCAGAAAGCCGTTGACAAACAGGCGGAATAAGGGTATACTATCGGGGACAGTCCCTTGGGGACGCAAAAATATTATATTTGTCATAAAGCTTCCGCGCAGCCGGGGAATTAGCGGTGCCCTGTACCTGCAATCCGCTACAGCAGGGGTGATATTCTGTCTCGGACTTTATGAACAGTGTGCAGCCCTCTGTAAGCAGCACTGACGCCTGGGTCTTGCGCAACAGGAATCTGTGAACCGGGTCAGGTCAGGAATGAAGCAGCTCTAAGCGGAACCTCCTGTGTGCCGCGAGGCAGCCTGGGCCGAGCCGGCTGCAGAGGTAACGGCACTTGTTCAGGGTTCAAAACAGAATGCGCGGATTTAAAATAATAAAAACCAGAAAAGCAGAATAGTGGAGCGGGAGTAAAAAGTTCCCGGTTCAGATAAAAAAGTAAGGAGTGTCTCTACAGGCACTCCTTTATTGTTTCCTGATACATATTACAGACTGCTCTTCAGCCGCTCACTGACCGCCCGGCCTGTGGCCGTGGCGGCCAGTCCGCCTTCGGCGGTCTCCCGCAGAGCGCTGCTCATCTGATCGCCGACCTCCTTCATGGCGTCGAAGACCTGATCGGCCGGGATTGTGCTGTGAATTCCCGCCAGGGCCATATCCGCGGCCGCCATGGCGTTGACAGCGCCGATAACATTGCGCTTTACGCAGGGAACCTCCACCAGTCCGGCCACCGGATCGCAGACCAGCCCCAGAAGATTCTTCATGGCGATGGCGGCGGCGTCTGCCATCTGCTCCGGGCTTCCGTCTCTCAGGCAGACGAGGGCTCCGGCGGCCATGGAGGAGGCTGAGCCAATCTCTGCCTGGCAGCCGCCCATGGCGCCTGCGATATAGGCTCTTGCTGCAATGATCTGGCCGATCCCTGCGGCCGTGAACAGTGCTTCGGTCATCTGTTCGTCAGAAAGCCCGTCCTGTTCGGCGGCTGTGACCAGAACGGCCGGAAGAACCCCGCAGGCACCGGCTGTGGGAGCCGCCACAATCCTTTTCATACAGGCGTTGGACTCGCCCAGGCGGAGCGCCCGCATGATGACCTTTCCCATCACATCTCCGCAGATGGAATGTCCCGCTTTCAGATAATCCTCCATTTGTCCGGCAGCGCCGCCCACAAGTCCGCTGTGGGAGCGTAAGGCTCTGTCATAGTCCTGTTCAGAGCTTTTCATGGCGTTCCACATGGCGCTCATCCGGGCCCAGGTCTCTTCCCGGCTTACGCCCCGGTCACTCATATCTTCCAGAATGACAGCCTCTGCTGCCGATATATTTTTATCCTGGCTGCATTTCAGCCATTCTTCCATTGATTCAAAGGCCATGTTCGTCCTCCTGCATGGTATTCAGATAAGTTACTTTAATGACTCCCTCCAGATGGGACAGCCAGGCAATGGAGTCTTCCGGAATCGGCTGGTCCGTCTCCAGCACCATAACAGCGTAGCCGCCCCGTTTGTTCCGGTAAAGCTGCATGGTGGCAATGTTTACAGACTTGTGGGAGAGCATGGAAGTGACCTCAGCCACATGCCCCGGCTGATCCAGGTTGTGGACGATAAGAGTATGGCTTTCTCCTGTGAAATTTACATCGATTCCGTCCAGCTTGTTTACCATGATCCGCCCGCCGCCCAGAGAAGAAGCCTGAAGCTCAAGCTCCCGGCCGCCGGCGGCTGTCACATGCAGGAGAGCCGTGTTTGGATGGGCGTCCTTGAGCTGTACTTCCTGGAAATGAACCTCCATGCCCTGCTCTCTGGCCAGCTCCAGGCTGTTGGGAATCCGGGTGTCGTCGGGCTGCATTCCTAAAAGACCGGCTGCGAGGGCCCGGTCAGTGCCGTGGCCTTTTCCGGTGGCCGCAAAGGAACCTGCCAGGGCAATATCAGCTTTTGCCGGCGCGTCTCCAAGCAGCCTGCGTGTGATCAGTCCGATTTTTACAGCGCCAGCCGTGTGGGAACTGGAAGGTCCTACCATAACCGGGCCTAAGATGTCGTATAAATTCATGCCTGTACCTCGCTGTTCTGTGCAGAATGTGCTGTGTGGCTTGTGATTGGCAGTTTCTGAATTAAAGGATAAGGAAATTTCCGGCATACGTCAAGGCTGTTCCGGCTGAAAATCCGGGTCCGCAGAAAGATATGCTGTTTTTTCGGCTGGACAGCAGATCCGCGAAAAAAATCCCGGATTTGAGGAAAAATATTTTTAAGAGTAAAATTAATAAAATTTCCTATTGCAAAATACCCGGCAGGGGTATATAATCAGGATGAATCAAAGATACCCCCGGGGTGTATATGGAAAAGAGTTTCCAGAACTCTGCGGGGCCCTTGAGAAAAAGAGGTGGGCAGATATGGAAGAACAGAAAGAATGCTGCTGCTCTCATAAGACAAAGGAGCGGACAGAAAAAGAATATAAGGATCTGATAAACCGCCTGAGCCGGATAGAAGGACAGGTACGAGGAATCCGGAAAATGGTGGAGAGCGACTGCTACTGTACGGATATCCTGATGCAGGTATCAGCGGTAAACGCGGCGCTGAACAGTTTCAATAAGGTACTGCTGGCGAACCATATCCGGACCTGTGTGGCAGACGACATCCGGGATGGGAAGGATGAGACCGTTGACGAGCTGGTGACAGTGCTTCAGAAGCTGATGCGGTAAACGGCGCTGCCATAGCGGAGAAAGCTGTGCGGACGTCCCAGGCAGGAATGCAGGATTTTAGCCTGAGAGACAGAGAGCGCAGGGTGAGGAGGAGAGATTATGGAACAATATAATGTAACAGGCATGAGCTGTGCGGCCTGCAGCGCGAGAGTGGAAAAGGCCGTTTCGAAGGTGCCCGGCGTGACTTCCTGCTCAGTCAGTCTTTTGACAAACTCCATGGGCGTGGAAGGCACGGCGGACGAGGCGGCCGTGATCGCCGCCGTGGAGGCGGCGGGCTACGGCGCCTCTGTCAAGGGCGCCAGAGGCGCCGGGGCCGGCGCTGGTTCCAGCGCCGGCAGAGCTGCGGCGGCGTCCGCCGCCGCAGGTGCGGATGATGAATTTCTGAAGGATACGGAGACGCCGAAGATTCGGCGGCGGCTGGTTGCCTCGCTCTGTTTCCTGATTCCGCTGATGTATCTGTCTATGGGACATATGATGTGGAACTGGCCGCTGCCGGAAGCACTGGCGGAGAATCATGTGGCCATCGGAATCGCCCAGCTTCTGCTGACGGGCATCGTTATGGTAATTAACCAGAAGTTTTTTATCAGCGGTTTCAAGGGACTGATTCATGGGGCGCCCAATGTGGATACGCTGGTGGCGCTGGGAGCCGGAGCTTCCTTTGTATACAGCACCTATGCGCTCTTTGCCATGACGGCGGCTCAGATGAACGGCGACATGGAAGACGTCATGTCCTATATGCATGAATTCTATTTTGAATCCGCGGCTATGATTCTGACCCTGATTACGGTGGGAAAGATGCTGGAAGCCCGCTCCAAGGGAAAGACTACGGATGCCTTGAAGGGACTGATGAAGCTGGCGCCGAAGACGGCAGTGCTGGTCCGGGACGGAGCTGAGGTGGAGGTATCCATCGATCAGGTCCGGAAAGGAGATATCTTTGTGGTACGCCCGGGCGAGAATATTCCCGTGGACGGCGTGGTGCTGGAAGGAAACAGCGCGGTCAATGAGTCGGCCCTGACAGGAGAAAGCATTCCGGTGGATAAGAAGCCGGGAGATCCGGTCTCCGCGGCGACACTGAACCATTCCGGCTTTATCCGCTGCGAGGCTACCAGAGTAGGCGAGGATACGACCCTTTCCCAGATTATTCAGATGGTCAGCGATGCGGCTGCCACAAAGGCACCTATCGCGAAGGTGGCAGACCGAGTGTCCGGCGTGTTCGTTCCGGCTGTCATCGGAATTGCTGCCGTGACGCTGATTGTATGGCTGCTGGCAGGCCAGACTATAGGATTTGCTCTGGCCCGGGCGATTTCCGTGCTGGTTATCAGCTGCCCCTGTGCCCTTGGTCTTGCCACGCCGGTGGCAATCATGGTGGGTAATGGAATGGGAGCCAAGAACGGAATCCTGTTCAAGACAGCGGTGTCCCTGGAAGAGACAGGAAAGACCCAGATTGTGGCTCTGGATAAGACAGGAACCATCACAAGCGGAGAGCCCAGGACCACCGATATTCTTCCGATGGAAGGGGTAACGGAAGAGAAGCTTCTGGCTCTGGCCTATGCGCTGGAGAAAAAGAGCGAGCATCCGCTGTCCAAGGCGATCCTTGAGACCGGCCGGGAGCGGGGCGTAAAAGACAATCAGGAAGTGACAGACTTCCAGGCAGTACCGGGAGGCGGCCTGACAGGAAATCTTTCCGGAAAACGCCTGACCGGAGGAAACCTGAAATATATCAGCCAGACCGCGGAAGTGACAGATGAAGCGCGCCGCCAGGCGGAAGCGCTGGCAGAAGAGGGAAAGACGCCTCTGTTCTTTGCGGAGGACGGCAGGCTTCAGGGAATCATCGCGGTAGCGGACGTCATCAAGGAAGACAGTCCACGGGCAGTGAAAGAGCTTCAGAACATGGGCATCCATGTGGTAATGCTGACCGGTGACAATGAAAGGACCGCCAGGGCCATCGGAAAGCAGGCCGGTGTGGATGAGGTCATCGCAGGCGTGCTTCCGGACGGCAAGGAAAGCGTTATCCGTGAGCTGAAGAAGAAAGGCAAGGTAGCCATGGTGGGCGACGGCATCAACGACGCTCCGGCCCTGACAAGAGCGGATATGGGAATTGCCATCGGAGCGGGTACGGACGTGGCCATCGACGCGGCGGATGTGGTTCTGATGAAGAGCCGCTTAAGCGACGTGCCGGCTGCCATCCGGTTAAGCCGGGCCACCCTGCGCAACATTCATGAGAATCTTTTCTGGGCGTCCTTTTACAATGTCATCGGCATTCCGCTGGCGGCGGGCGTCTGGATTCCGATTTTCGGCTGGCAGCTGAACCCCATGTTCGGCGCGGCGGCCATGAGCCTGTCCAGCTTCTGTGTGGTAACAAACGCACTGCGTCTTAACTGGTTTAAGGTGCATGATGCGGGTAAAGATAAAAAAATTAAACAAAATGTAAAAAAGGAGAAGACAACTATGACAAAAACGATTAAAATTGAAGGTATGATGTGCGGACACTGCGAAGCAGCTGTAAAGAAGGCTTTGGAGGCGCTTCCCCAGGTGGATGAGGCTCAGGTAAGCCATGAGAAGGGAACTGCGGTTGTGACTCTGAACGGAGAGGTATCCGATGACGTGCTGAAGAAAGCCGTTGAGGATAAGGACTACAAGGTAACCGGAATCGAGTAAGCGGGTAAATATTTTCTGAGGTTTCTGCGGCCCGGGGATGCCGGAACAGGCAGACCAGGGGCAGCAGAGCGGAAGCGGACGGAAGACAGAAGCAGGCAGACCGGACATCCGGCGGCGAAGGCGCCGCCGGATAAGTTCCGGGCTGCCTTTTTATTTATCAGGAAACATAGCTTGCGCGGGCTGCGCCCGCGCGAGACAGAGACCGGCAGCGGAGCTCCCTGTCTGACAGGAAATGGAGGTATGAGAGGATGTATGAACGGGCAAGCACAGGAATCAGAGGATTTGATCAGATGATCGATATGCTCCGGATGGGAGATAATGTGGTATGGCAGGTGGATTCCATAGAGGATTACTGCCATATGGTAGAGCCGTATATCGCCCAGGCCAGACGGGATCAGCGGAATATCATTTATATCCGCTTTGCCTCTCATGAGCCGGTTTTGAAGGATACAGAAGGGATACGGGTCTGTGAAGTGGATTCCGGCCAGGGATTTGAAGCCTTTGCCACGCAGATTCGGGAAATTATCACAGAGGAGGGACTGGATGCCTTTTATGTGTTTGACAGCCTGACTTTTCTTCTGGATGCCTGGCATTCGGACCTGATGATCGGAAATTTCTTTCAGGTCACCTGCCCTTATCTCTATGAGCTGAATACGATTGCGTATTTTGCCCTGATCCGGAATGCCCATACCAATGACACCATTGCCCGGATCCGGGAGACGACACAGCTGCTTCTGGAGCTCTATCATATAGAAGGAAATTATTATGTGCATCCCTTGAAGGTATGGCAGCGCTATTCGCCCACCATGTTCCTGCCCCATCTTCTGAAGGAGCAGGAGGCTGTCTCCATCACGGCTTCCGCGGAGACTGCGGAGCTGTTTTCCAATCTTACCTACCGGGAAACGAAGCGGGACTACTGGGAGGAAATTGTGAAAAGCTGCGCGGATGCCCGCACAGGCAGTGAGGAGCTCCGGGAAGAGAAAAAGCGTCTGCTGCTGGAGCTGCTGGTGGGGAAAAATTCCCGGATTTATGATCTTTGTGTGGAATATTTTACACTGGAGGATGTGGTCCGGGTAGCTTACCGGGAGATCGGCAGCGGCTATATCGGCGGCAAGAGTGTGGGAATGCTCCTGGCGCGCCGGATGCTGGTGAAGGACCCGGCCGACGCGGCACGGTTTCAGCCGCTGCTGGAGCCTGAGGACTCTTATTTCCTGGGAGCGGATATTTTCTATACCTATATTGTACAGAATGGCTGCTGGAGTCTGCGGACCAGGCAGAAGACGAAGGAAGGCTATTTTGTCTACGCGCCGGAACTGAAGGAAAAAATCCTGGCAGGTAATTTCCCGGAAATGATCCGGGACCAGTTTGTGCGGATGCTGGAATATTACGGGCAGTCTCCGATTATCGTCCGTTCCAGCTCTCTTCTGGAGGACAATTTCGGAAATGCTTTTGCCGGAAAATACGAGAGTGTTTTCTGCCCGAACCAGGGCTCTCCGGAGGAGCGCCTGCGGGCCTTTGAGGATGCGGTAAAGCAGGTTTATGCCAGCACCATGAACGAGGACGCGCTTCAGTACCGTGTCAGCAGAGGACTGGCACAGAAGGATGAGCAGATGGCTGTTCTGGTTCAGCGTGTGTCAGGGGATTATTTTGGGGACTATTTCTTTCCCCATGTGGCTGGAATGGGAAATTCCTCCAATCTCTATGTGTGGGACAAGGACATTGACATGAGCGCCGGCATGCTGCGGCTGGTCTTCGGCCTGGGAACCCGGGCGGTGGACCGGATCATCGGCGATTATGCCCGGATTGTGACGCTGGACGACCCCATGCGCACGCCGCTGATTCAGGCCGGAGATGAGAGAAAATTTTCCCAGCACTATGTGGATGTGCTGAATCTGCGGGAAAACCGGTTTATGAGCATTGATCTGGATGAGGCCCTGGCCCTGGATATTAAGACGGATAAAAGTCTCTTTGCCCAGATGGATTATGAGGAATACCAGAGGCTGCGGGAGCTGGGCTACCGGAACCGGAAGCCGCCCTATTCCCTGAATTTCCGGAAGCTTCTGCGGGATACGCCGTTTCCGGGCCTCATGCGGGAGATTCTTGCGCTCCTGGCCGGAAAGTATGACTATCCTGTGGATATTGAATTTACAGCAAATTTCCGGAAGGACGGCAGCTTCCGCATCAACCTGCTTCAGTGCCGGCCTCTTCAGACGAAGGGGCTCGGAAAGAGCGTGGAACTTCCCAAGATCAGCGGAAAGAATGACTGCATCTTTTATACCAAGGGAAACTTTATGGGCGGCAATGTGCGCCTCCCCATAGACTATATCATCTATGTGGACGCGAAGGGATATGCAGGAAAGAGTGAGCAGGAAAAATATACGATTGCCCGTCTGATCGGGGAGCTGAACCGGAAGCTGGGAGACCGGAATCTGATGCTGATAGGCCCCGGACGTTTCGGGACCACCACACCTTCTCTGGGAGTTCCGGTGCATTTCACAGAGCTGAACCGGGTGCAGGTCATGTGTGAATATTCATCTTCCGCCCTGGGGCTGATGCCGGAGCTTTCCTACGGCAGCCATTTCTTCCAGGACCTGGTGGAAACAGGAATTTTCTATGTGGCGCTGTTTGGGGAGAAAGAAGATGTGGGCTTCTGCCCGGAGCATTTCTTGAAAAATGAGAATCTGCTCACCAGCCTTCTCACCCACGGCGGCGAGCACCAGGACGCGCTGTACGTATGCAGCACGCCGGGAGTGGAAGTTTACTCGGATATTGTGAGCCAGACCGCAGTGTGTCGGTGAGCAAAAAGGAGCTGAAATCATGAAACTTTTACTGACCGCAGTCAATGCGAAATATATTCATTCCAATCTGGCTGTCTACAGCCTGCGGGCGGCAGCCCTTACCCGGGCCGGAGAGCTGGCCGCGCCGGCCGGAAGCATGGGGGCGCAGTCTGGCCTGGCAGCAGAGACAGGAAGCACGGAGGCGCAGCCCGGCCTGGAAATAGAGCTTGCGGAATTTACCATCAACCACCGGACAGAGGAAATTTTGAGAGAAATTTACCTGAGAAAGCCGGATGTGCTGTTATTTTCCTGCTATATCTGGAATATCGTATATGTGAGGGAGCTGGCGGAGAACTGCAGGAAAATTATGCCGGAGGTGCCAATCTGGCTGGGCGGACCGGAGGTCTCCTACGACGCGGAAGAATTCTTAAAAGCAAACCCGGCAGTGGACGGGATTCTCTGCGGAGAAGGAGAGGAGACGTTTACAAGGCTGGCAGAATGCTATGGAAGCGGACAGGCTGATGCCGGTCATTTGGCGGAAATTCCGGGACTGGTGTTCCGCAGGAAAGCATTTGAGCCGGCAGGGGAAGCGGGGCCGGGGCTGGCCCGGCCCCGCCGGCTCCCGGGCAGGGACGGTGAATCATGGGATAATGAGATCCAGGTCAATCCGCCGGCGCCCCTGCCGGATCTGAGCAGCCTGCCGTTTCCCTATGGGGACCTTACGGAATTTGAGAACCGGATTATTTATTATGAATCCAGCCGGGGCTGTCCCTTTTCCTGCAGTTACTGCCTTTCTTCTATCGATAAGAGCGGGAGGTGGCGGGATACGGAAAAGGTCTGCCGGGAGCGTCAGTATTTCCTGGGCCGGAAGGTGTCCCAGGTGAAGTTGGTGGAC
>CALWAV010000011.1 GCA_944375745.1 uncultured Merdimonas sp. | reverse complement strand
TCAGGTTCGGGTAAATAATCCGCAGTCTGGCCGCCGCGTCCGGCACGTCTTCTTCGTCTGTCAGCGTCACATGCAGGTAGTCCTCCCGGCTTCCCCCGCCATTCTGGTAAAAGTTTCTGTCTGTCAGCTCCATATAGGTTCCGCGGATCTCACGGAGATCCCGCAGCGGCTCCAGAGGTACGGTCCGCACAGACAGCTGTGCTCTCTCTCCTTCTGCCTTTTCCCCAATCTCCGCCACAGTCACAGATTTCTTATGCGATGCCTCGGAGAAGGAATATTTCAGCGGCGTTCCACAATAACGCAGCCTTCCGTCTCCCACATTCTGCGGACCGTGGATATGTCCCAGCGCCACATAGTCAAAACCGTCAAACACCGAAGCGTCCACGTTGTCCGTGCCGCCCACGGAAAGCTCCTCGGAATCGCAGCGGCTGGCGCCCGTCACAAACTGATGGGTCACAAGTACGTTTCTGCGGGACGTATCCGGTTTCATCTCTTCTATGGCCGTCCGCACCGCGTCCGTATAGGATGCGATCTCCCGGTCCGGAAAAAATCTGCGCACATGGGCAGGCTTCAGGAAAGGCAGAAGATACAGATCCAGTTCTCCGTACCCGTCTGTCAGCGTCACAGGTTCCACATGTCCATGGTAGACCGGAGCAATGTGAATACCGCTCCGGTCCATCAGGCGCCCTCCGAAGGAAAGACGTTCCGGCGAATCGTGGTTGCCGCTGATCAGGAAGACCTGCCAGCCGCCCTTTGACAGCCGGTACAGGAAATCGTCAAAGAGCTGTACCGCCTCTGCCGGCGGCACAGACTTGTCGTAAATATCGCCTGCGATCAGGACTGCGTCCGGACGCTCCTCTTCTGTGATTTTCAGGATTTGCTGTAAGATTTGCGCCTGGTCTTCCAGCATGGAGAATTCGTTGACGCGTTTGCCCAGGTGCAGGTCGGAAATATGAATGAATTTCATAAAAAATATCCCTCCAGGGGCATGGGAGGCGGACGTCCGGTTTCTGTATCCGTGGTCCGTCCCTTTCCTGACGCCTGTGTGCTCCCGGACGGACAAAGCGTTTAAAAACCGAAACGTTTTGTCCGCCGGAATCCCACAGCCATCCGTCAAGAGGCCGGACACTGGGATATCAGAAAACCGGACTGCCCATCCTCCAAAGCCTTCTGTATTGTATAAGTTTTACTTGCGGCGGCAGAAGCCGGAGGTTTCCGGCTGCGCAGTCTGTCTGACTGACAGCCTGACTGTCGGGCAGACTGGCCCGGTCTGCGCGGTCCGGCAGCCGGCCTTTGCCGGCTGGCAGGGGCACATATGAAGTGCCGGCAGTCAGTCCGTCTTCAGAATTTCATTCATGCTGCCGCTGCGGAAGCCGAGAAGATCCAGGGTGACGTATGAGAATCCTAAGTTCTGAAAGCGCGCTGCAATGGTCTGCCGGAAGGATGGTTCCGCAAAGCGGGGGATCTCTTCGGATGGGACTTCGATACGGGCCAGGTTTCCATGGACCCGCACGCGCATCTGGCGGAAGCCCTGCTCCATCAGGAACTGCTCTGCCTCTTCTACCATGGACAGCTTTTCCGGCGTGATGGTTTCCCCATAGACGAAGCGGGATGCCAGGCAGGCGTAAGAGGGCTTGTCCCAGGTGGGAAGACCCATTTCCCGGGAAAGCTCCCGAATTTCTGCCTTGGTAAGCCCTGCTTCACGCAGAGGACTTTTGATTCCCAGCTCGGCGATGGCCCTGTGTCCGGGGCGGTAATCCCGGTTGTCGTCCATATTGGAGCCTTCCACTACGTAAGCCAGATCATTCTCGGCGGCAATTCTCTGAATATGGCGAAAAAGCGTTTGTTTGCAGAGGTAACATCGATCCGGGGGATTCTGGGCGAAACCTTCCACGGACATCACGTCAAAGCTGTACCGGATCTGCCGGATTCCCTCTTCCTCACAGAAGGAAAAGGCTTCGCCGCTTTCCCGTTTCGGGAAAGCGCTGGCCGTGGCCGTGACGGCCACGGCCCTGTCTCCCAGCGCGGCGTGGGCGGCTTTCAGAAGAAAGGTGGAATCCACGCCGCCGGAAAAGGCGACGGCTGCGCTTCCGAGTTTTTTCAGGTTCTCCTGTAAAACGGCATATTTTTGTCTTGTTTCTTCTGTCATATTGTTTTCCTTTCTCCGGCTGTCATGGTATCAGCCTATATCCAGTTCTTTTCCAATTCCTTTTTGAGTTCACAGAACATTTCATAACAGTCAGGATCACATTATCATATGGCTCATGATATTTATAGATTTCCTTCATAATTTTCCATGGGCCTGTTTCTGTTTTATTTTACTACATTTTCGGGGACCTGGAAACAGGCAGTTTTCGACAGGGTCTGTCTTGTTGCACCGGGTACGGGCAGCCGTGTATGGGAGCGCAGCTGCTGGAGATAGCAGAAAAAGCGCTGCGCCTGGCTGAGATTTGGGGCCAGCGCACAGCGCTTTTTATAAGATAGATACTCTCAGTGGACAAGGGTATTGATTTATGACGCAGCCGGTTCTTCTTTTCCTCCGGTGTAAAGCTGCCAGTAACGGCCACGCTGCTCCATCAGCTGCTCGTGGGTGCCGCGCTCGATAATTCTTCCCTGCTCCATGACCATGATGCAGTCGGCGTTGCGCACGGTGGAAAGTCTGTGGGCAATGACGAAGGAGGTGCGGCCTTTCATCAGGGCGTCCATGCCCTTCTGGACCAGCTCCTCTGTGCGGGTGTCTATGCTGGAGGTGGCCTCGTCCAGAATCAGCACCGGCGGATCGGCCACAGCCGCCCGGGCGATGGCGATCAGCTGCCGCTGGCCCTGGCTTAGATTGGCCCCGTCTCCGGTAAGCATGGTCTGGTAGCCGTCAGGCAGACGCCGGATGAAGCCGTGGGCATTGGCCAGCTTCGCGGCAGCAATGCATTCTTCGTCAGTGGCGTCCAGTCTGCCGTAACGGATATTGTCCATGACGGTTCCGGTAAAGAGATGGGTGTCCTGGAGGACGATTCCCAGAGAGCGGCGCAGGTCCGGCTTCCGGATTTTGTTGATGTTGATGGCGTCGTAGCGGATTTTGCCGTCCTGGATATCGTAAAAACGGTTAATCAGATTCGTAATCGTGGTTTTGCCTGCGCCGGTACTTCCCACAAAGGCTATTTTCTGTCCGGGTGTGGCGTACATCCGGATATCGTGAAGGACCATTTTGTCATCCGTGTATCCGAAGTCCACGCCGTCAAAGGTGACGTCGCCCTGAAGCTTCACATAGGTCGTGGTGCCGTCTGCCTTATGGAAATGCTTCCAGGCCCAGAGGCCTGTCTTTTCCTTTGTTTCGCTCAAAGTACCGTCCGCGTTTTCTTCTGCGTTCACCAGCTCCACATAGCCATTGTCCTGTTCGGGCTCTTCGTCCATCATCTGGAAGATGCGGGCGGCTCCGGCCAGGGCCATCAGAACATTGTTCATCTGCTGGCTGATCTGAGTGATGGGCTGGGTGCAGCTCTTATTCAGGCTCAGGAAGGACACCAGCGTTCCCACGGTCAGACCGGAGAAGCCGTTCAGCGCCAGAACCGCGCCCACGACCGCGCAGAGCACATAGCTGATGTTTCCCAGATTGGCGTTTACAGGCATCATGATATTTGAGATTTTATTCGCGTTATCCGCGCTCTCGCGGAGCCTCTCATTCAAAACACGGAACTGCTCCAGCGACTTTTCTTCATGGCAAAATACCTTCACCACCTTCTGGCCTTCCATCATTTCCTCGATGTAACCGTTGACATTTCCCAGGTCTGTCTGCTGGCGCACAAAATATTTTCCCGACCGGCTGCCCAGCTTTGAGGCCGCAAGCAGCATTACGGCGATTAAAACCAGCGATATGACAGTCAGCGGAACGTCAAGTACAAACATGCTGATCAGAGTGGAAAGAAAGCTGACGCCGGAGTTCAGAAGCTGCGGCAGGCTCTGGCTGATCAGCTGGCGGAGCGTATCCACGTCGTTCGTATAGACGGACATGATGTCTCCATGGGCATGGGTGTCAAAATACCGGATGGGCAGAGATTCCATATGGCTGAACAGCTCCGTCCGGATGCGTTTCATGGTTCCCTGGCTCACGTTTACCATAATCCGGTTGTAAGCATAGGAGCACAGGATGCCTGCGGCCAGAACCGCCGCCAGCGACAGAAGCCTTTCGGCCAGCGGCCCGAAATCCGGCGCCGCCTCGCTTAAAAGCGGCACAATATAGCTGTCAATCAGTTCTCTCATAAACAGGGTTCCGCTTAAGGTAGCCAGCGCGGATACCAGAATACTGGCTGCCACAATCAGGCAGGACCCTTTATAATATCGAAACACATAAGCCAGGATTCTTTTTGCTGCGCTTAAGGACACGGTGTTTCCGTTCTTTTTCTCTGTCTTTTCTTCCATGACGCTTCACTCCTTTCAGCCTGCTTTTTCATCAAAATCTCCGCCGCTCTTTATCTGGGCCTCATAGATTTCCCGGTAAATATCGTTTGTCTCCAGAAGCTTTTCATGGGTGTCAAAACCGCTCACTTCTCCTTCGTCCAGGACCAGAATCCGGTCCGCGTCCTGGACGAAGGAAATCCGCTGGGAAATGATAAGCTTCGTGGTTCCCGGAATCTTTTTCGCAAAAGCTTCCCGGATCTTCGCGTCTGTGGCCGTATCCACCGCGCTTGTGGAATCATCCAGAATCAGCACCTTCGGTTTCTTCAGAAGGGCTCTGGCAATACAGAGACGCTGCTTCTGTCCGCCGGATACGTTTGTGCCGCCCTGCTCAATCCAGGTATCGTACCCGTCCGGAAACCGCTCGATAAATTCATCGGCGCAGGCCTGGCGGCAGGCTTCCGCGCACTCTTCTCTGGAGGCGTCCTCTTTT
>CALWAV010000010.1 GCA_944375745.1 uncultured Merdimonas sp. | reverse complement strand
TACTTCCTGCACTTCTTATTTTCTCTTCTTTACCATTCGGATGACCGGCGGCCATCCGAATCGATTATTCTTTTTATGTCTGATACATCCTGCTTCAGAATGAATTCTCTTTCAGCCATTTCACCGCCGTCTCTACCAGCTCTGTTATGTCCTTTCCGTCTGCGGTGATGACCTTCTGTTCCGGCAGATCCCCGAACAGATCCAGATGTGCTTCTTCGGCGAATGTATTTTTCAAATAGTTATTGTCATCTGAGAAACCGGGATTCGGCTGGATCTGACAGATACTGTATGCCTGGAGGACAGCGGTCACCGGAACTCCATGATACAGGAGGCCTTTATATTGATCAATCTCGCTCTGCTTCACCGGCGCACTCTCCCGGTAAATCTCCATTGCCCTGTGGAGCGCTGCCCTCTCGGCATCTGATAACGGAAGGGACTGTTTACTCGTCTTTATGTTATCCTTTACCTGATCCAGAGTACTCATTCCCGAAAGCACGGCGATCACATCCTCCAGTTCCAGGCAGAAACGCAGGGACCAGGAAGCGATGGACGCATCAGGATTCTCTTTCTTCAGAACGGCTTCTGCTTCCTCCGGCAGTTTTGCCAGGCCGCCGCCTTTGACCGCTTCCATGATCACAACTTTTTTCCCGTGTCTGCGTATTACCTCATAACATTCTTTTGCCTGTACCAGCTCGCTGTCCCAGTCGATCGGGTTTACTGCAATCTGAACAAATTCCACTTCGGGGTGTTCGCTCAGCACCCGGTCCAGCAGCTTTGCAGACGAGTGGAAAGAGAATCCCAGATGACGGATCTTCCCCTCCTCTTTCCATTTTTCCGCATGTCCGAAGAGATGGGTAGCCTTGACAATACCGCCCTTCCCGTCTATGCCGTCATAATTGATTGTCTGAATATTATGAAGCAGATAATAGTCAATATAGTCTACTCCCAGATTGGAAAGCTGAGTCTCAAAGATCCCGTCGATCTGGTCTTCCGGGACCTGATTAAATGTAGGAAATTTCGTCGCCACGGTATACGACTCTCTCGGATGTCGTTCCACCAGTGCTTTTCTGACCGCTTCCTCACTTTTTCCTTCATGGTATACAAAACTGGTATCAAAATACGTATACCCGTTTGCAAGAAATTCATCCACCATCTGCTCAAGCTGCGGGTAATCAAAATCTGTCGCGCCTGAAAGTACCGGCAGTCTCATCATTCCAAAACCTAAATTATTCATTTTGCCTCCATCCTTTCCCGATAAATTGAACTTCTGTTTCTTTTATACTATAATAATTCAGAATCCACGTTAAATACAGTTTATTCTGTTTAATCAAGTATAAATACATTTTATAATAAGAGGGAATATTGTAATGGAGCTCACACAGCTAAAACAGTTTAAAACTGTTGCAGAAAAAAACTCAATCTCACTGGCCGCCAGAGAACTGCACATCTCTCAGCCGGCACTGAGTACAGCCATAAAGAAACTGGAACAGGAACTCGGCCTTCCACTTTTTGAACATGCAGGCAACAGAATCCGGCTGAATGAAGCAGGAAAAATCGCTCTGCGATATACGAACGCGATTCTGTCGCAGAGCGATCAGTTAAAAACAGAATTAACAGAGTATGCCCGCAGAAGCTCCTGCATCCGTCTCGGCTTCTGCGATCAGGGACCTTTATGGTATTGTATCCCCAAACTGTCCATGGTCAGCAATCAGTTTGAGTACAGCTATTATACGATGCCCGTTGACGAGACGGCGCTTCTGCGCAGCGGCCGGTATGATATCCTGATCTCTTCCGGCCGTCTGAACGCCCCGGATATCATCAGCAGGTCTTTTATCCGGGAGAGAATTTACCTGTCTGTATCCTCCTCCCATCCTCTCGCGGGCGAGAGCAGTCTGTCGGTCAGAGATCCCCGGATCGGTTCAATCCTGCTCTTTGTCCTGAACGGTACTTTTGACAAAAAACAGACGCCTTTCTGGGATTCACTAAAAGGACAGCTCAATATAACCAGGACGACAGACTACTTCTTATTCAGCCAGATGATAAAAGACCCTGAAGTCATCACAACCACAACGGAAATCGTACAGCATTACCGCAATGATGGTGCTGATCGTGTGCTGATCCCCCTGACGGATCCGGAGCTTACCATCCACTATCATATCTCATATCTGAAAGCTGAAGAAAAGATGCTGGATGAAATGATACATTTTCTGGAACACAGTGCTGAATTATAATCTCTCTCTTCCGTCCGGCCAGGCGGATACTGGCCACAAAAAAATGAGGGATTTTGGAAATTTTATGGCAAAAAAATAAGGATTTTTCTCTGATCCCGGTTACATGGGCTGCCTGATGATTCAGCAGGCTGTTGACACAGCGTTCCCACCCGTTGACTTCCTGTATTTCATCCAGCAGCAGATAGCAGCGTCCTTTTCCCCGGATCTGTTCCATCAGTTCCCTGTACATCTCCGCTGCAGATATATCTTCCGGGATATCCATTTCCGTATATCGCTTATACAATAGTTTTTATTGTCAGACCTGAAAAACTGTATTTATAGCACAACTTTTTTGTTTTTAACAGTCAGAATAACTGCTGCCCTCTCTGTGAGAACTACGACACTCTCCCGCTGTCCATCTCATACACCACATCCGCCAGGTTCATGGTAGATTTTCTGTGTGACACCAGCAGCACTGTCTTATCTCCCTTTCCCTCTTTCAGAGATTTCAGGATAATCCCTTCATTCAGGGAATCCAGATTGCTGGTAGGTTCATCCAGAAGAATAAAGGGCGCGTCGTGGAGGAAGGCGCGGGCGATTCCGATCCGCTGCTTCTCGCCGCCGGAAAGCGTATCTCCCAGCTCGCCGACTTCCGTATCATACCCATCCGGAAGTGTCATAATAAAGTCATGGATGGACGCCTTCTTTGCCGCCTCCATAATCTCCTCTCTGGACGCCCCCGGTTTTCCGACAGCGATATTATTTACAATGGAATCGTGGAACAGGCAGGTCTCCTGGGTTACATAGGATTCCATTTCCCGCAGATCGGAGGTATTGATTCCCCGCACGTCTCTTCCCGAGATCAGGATCTGTCCACCCTGCACGTCCCAGAACCGCATGAGAAGTTTCAGAAGGGTGGACTTGCCGGAGCCGCTGGCGCCGTGGATGCCGACAACCTTTCCCTTCGGTATTTTTATGGAATAATCTTTCAGAATCTGTTCCTCTTCATATGCGAAATCAACATTGTCCGCCGCCGCGTCGGTAAAGGAAACACTGCCTGCTCCTGTCACTTCCTCTACCTGAGGCTCCTCTTCCAGAATGGACAGCACGCGTTCGCCGCTGGCCAGGGTCTGGTTCAGATTATTGGACAGACCTGCAAGGGCCGTTACCGGGCCGAAGGAACCCATCATGGCGATGGTTCCCACAAGCATCCCTGTAAGATCTAC
>CALWAV010000009.1 GCA_944375745.1 uncultured Merdimonas sp. | reverse complement strand
CTTCCTTGGCTTCATGGATGTAAGCGGATCCCCCGCCTTCGATGATGCCCTCCTCTACTGCTGCTCTTGTAGCGTTCAGAGCATCTTCCATACGAAGCTTAGCTTCCTTCATCTCTGTCTCAGTAGCAGCGCCTACACGGATAACAGCTACGCCGCCAGCCAGCTTTGCAAGTCTCTCCTGAAGTTTCTCGCGGTCGAAATCAGAGGTAGTCTCCTCAATCTGAGCGCGGATCTGAGCGATGCGCTTCTCGATCTCTTCCTTGGAGCCTGCGCCCTCTGCGATGATGGTGTTCTCTTTCTGAACCTTAACAGATTTTGCAGTTCCCAGCATATCCAGAGTAGCGTCCTTCAGCTCAAGGCCAAGCTCCTCGGAAATTACCTGGCCGCCTGTCAGAATAGCGATATCACGCAGCATCTCTTTTCTTCTGTCGCCATAGCCCGGTGCCTTTACACCTACTACTACGAAGGTTCCGCGCAGCTTGTTCATTACCAGAGTGGTCAGAGCCTCGCCCTCGATATCCTCGGCAATGATCAGAAGCTTTCTGCCGCACTGTACGATCTGCTCCAGCAGAGGCAGAATCTCCTGAGTGCTGGAAATCTTCTTATCTGTAATCAGGATATAGGGATTATCCAGATTTGCTTCCATCTTCTCCATATCGGTAGCCATGTAAGCGGAAATATATCCACGGTCAAACTGCATACCTTCTACCAGGTCCAGCTCAGTCTTCATGGTCTTGGATTCCTCAATGGTGATAACTCCATCATTGGAAACCTTCTCCATAGCGTCTGCTACCATGTTTCCTACTTCCTCATCTCCGGAAGATACGGCAGCGACTCTGGCAATCTGATGCTTTCCGGTTACCTTGCTGCTCATATTGGCAATGGCCTCAACAGCTGCATCTGTAGCCTTTTTCATACCTCTTCTCAGAACAATGGGATTTGCTCCTGCTGCCAGGTTCTTCATTCCTTCATGAATCATAGCCTGTGCCAGAACAGTAGCTGTCGTGGTTCCGTCTCCGGCCACATCGTTTGTCTTGGTAGCTACTTCCTTTACAAGCTGAGCGCCCATGTTCTCAAAGGGATCCTCAAGCTCAATCTCCTTTGCAATGGTAACACCATCATTTGTGATAAGGGGTGCGCCATACTGCTTGTCAAGAACTACGTTTCTTCCCTTGGGTCCAAGGGTTACTCTTACAGTATCTGCCAGCTTATCTACACCGGCCTCCAATGCGGTTCTCGCATCTACGCCATACTTAATTTCCTTTGCCATTTTAAGATTCCTCCAGTCTTATTCTCTCTTCTTTATTATTCTACAATCGCAAGGATATCGTTCTGTCTTACAATAATGTATTCCTCATCGCCCATCTTAACTTCATTTCCGGCATACTTGGAATAGATTACCTTGTCACCCGGCTTTACCTGCATGGTAACTTCCTTTCCATCTACCATTCCGCCAGGTCCTACCGCGATAACTTCTGCCTGCTGCGGCTTCTCCTGCGCCTTGCTTGCCAGGATGATGCCTGATGCTGTGGTCTCCTCTGCTTCGAACTGTTTCAGTACAACTCTGTCACCTAATGGTACTAATTTCATTTCTATTCCTCCTTGGATCATCCATATCCCTTTTATTATTAGCACTCACTCATCTCGAGTGCTAACCTACGGATATTATATTAATGCTGTTTATTTTATTTGTCAACAGATTTTTCAGAATTTATTCTTTTTTTATATTTTTATTTCCAATCTGCACAATATCCTCTGAGCTGTGCACTGTTTCTGCTCAGGCATCCGCCTTCCCACTCTTGAAATCTGTACAAATACTGCGTACAATGATATATATAATAAATGCAAAAAACTTCTATAGACTGCTACAGAACAGGACCTGACCAGTTAATCGCAATTCAGATACAAAGGGGGATAACTGTGTTTCAAATCAGTGAATATTATATAATAGTCCCACAATTCCTATACAATATCTTTCTTCTTGGTGGAGGCCTGACTGCCCTGGCAGCGCTTGGAATGCTTGTAAAAGGTGCCGCACAGAAAAAGGGAAAAACGTATTTCGCAAACTGGGGACTCCTATTGTTCATTTCATGCCTTTTGTTCTGGCTTTCATACACAGGAAAAATATGCGGACACAGGATGATTGGCGGCTGAACCGCTAAAGCCTGAGCCTGGCAGAGACAAAGAAAACGTCAGATATCTCGGCATCTGGCAGACAGGGCGAACGTTTCTTTCTCTGTTCACCGCAGATACAGCGTGCAGAAGGGACTGTTGTAAAATAGATGAGAAATCATCTATGGAGCAATGGCTCCTTTTTCATACCAAAAAACAGGAAATGGACTCCGAAGAGTCCGTAATTCATGGTATAATTAGATGCGGCTAACAACCAAATATACCATAAAAATTATACCGAATTTGGCGAGCCTTATCAGATGGTTTTTCCATTAAATTTGGGAGATTTGGTTCCCAACGATGACTCTTTCCGACTGCTCAGCCATGAACTGGAGGAATTAGATTACAGTTTGCTGTACCAGGCTTACTCTGCCAAAGGCAGCATTCCCGCAGTGATCCGGCCCCAAGACCATGTCCAAGATCCTTACCTATGCGGATTCCCAAATATTTATTCATCCAGAAAGATTGAAACAGCATGCAGACGTGACGTTAACTTTATGTGGCTGCTTGCCGGCAGAAAGCTCCCGGCCACAGCACAATTGTCCGTTTCCGTATCGGCTTTCTGGCGGACGCCTGCAAAAATCTTTTTTTATCAGATGGCCCGCCGTCTGGAGGAAAGCGGTAAGCTGTCAAAAGAAACTGTATTCATTGACGGTACAAAGCTGGAAGCCTGCGCCAATAAATATACTTTCGTCTGGAAAAAGTCCGTAGGGAAATGGGAGGCAAAAATGTTCCAGAAAATACAGGAGGCAGTTTCTCTTTTGAATCAGGAATACATACAAAGCTTCCAGGTAACTGAATCCACAAGGATACAAGATCTTCAGGAGCTCTGCCGGTTTCTGGAACAGGACTGCGAAGAACAGCATACCGTTTTTGTCTATGGCAGAGGGAAAAGAAAAAGCCGTATTCAGAAATACCCGGAGCTGTTCCGGCGTTTTCTGGAACGTCAGGAATCATATAAAAACATCCTGAGCGAGAAAGGGATTCTGTACCGGATGAACCGTTCGATCCAGATGGAAGGAGCCTTCGGAGTTCTGAAAAACGATTATGAATTTCAAAGATTTCTGCTACAGGGGAAAACCAAAGTAATGACTGGAGATACTATTACTTAGTATAGACTATAATCTTAATAAACTCCACGCTAAGATACAAAAAACCGGACTGGAAGACATCTCTTTCCAGTGCAGGAATCTGCATAAAAAGGTATAAAAAAGAACCGCTTTATTAAAGTACGAAAAAAAACGGAAGAAATCTACAAAACAAAGAGGATTTTCTTCCGTTTTCTTTTAGACAGAGCGAGGGCATCGCATCATCTAATTTCATGATTTTGCGACACCCTCTTTACGTTTCTCTTCTGTTTTTCATTTTTATATTTGTTTAAACTGTTTATCCAGCTCCGTACTCTTCCCAGGCGGAAATCAGCCTCCGGTATTTTTATGACTTTTTCAGCTTCGCCAGCTCATCAAATACCACATCGTTCACAACCTTGATATAGGTCCCCTTCATTCCGGAAGAACGGGACTCGATTACGCCCGCGCTCTCGAATTTCCGAAGGGCATTCACAATCACAGAGCGTGTGATGCCTACGCTGTCCGCGATCCGGCTGGCTACCAGAACGCCTTCCGTACCTTTCAGCTCATCAAAAATATGCGTAATAGCTTCCAGCTCAGAGAAAGACAGGGTGCTGATGGCAGATTTCACAATCTGAACCTTGCGCCTTTCCTCCTCGTTCTCCTCATTTACGGAGCGCATCATCTCCAGTCCCACCACTGTGGTTCCATACTCACTCAAAATAATGTCGTCAATATCATACTGCTCTTTGTACTTATACAGGAACAGGGTTCCCAGCCTCTCTCCCGCAATGTCAATGGGAGTGATAATTGCCTGGTAATCACGGACATTCTCCGACTCAAAGCCCAGGGTCTGAAGGTTCACATTCTCCTTGGTAGAAAGAATACTTAAGAGACGCTCATTCAAGGCTTCATCAATATGGCCGCCCACACTGTCCGTAATCAGCTCCTGTATCTCTTTGACACCTTCGCAGCGGCTTGCGCCCAGAACTTTTCCTTTCTTACTGATTACCAGAATATTTGAATTCAGAATCTCCGTCAATACCTCACAGATGTCGTTAAAAACTACTTTGCTGGAGCTGTTGTTATGCAGCAGCTTATTGATCTTTCTTGTCTTGTCTAATAATTGTACGCTCAACGTATTCCCTCCATTGTACCTTCTTAGAATCTCCCCTCGTCCTCTTTTTTTCATACAAAGAAGAAACGATCTAACTATAGTAAAACTTTAACACATAATTTCGAATTTTACAATCACTTTTTCAAAAAATTCTGAAAATTATATTCCGGGCCTGACAGCAGAATTTTTACGCCCTTCTTTGTTTATGCTTCCTGCTTTTCCGCCTCTTTTTCGACCTCTTTCTTTGCCATCACATGGCCGCAGGTTTCGTTTGCGCAGACCAGCTTGTTTCCCTTCTCCACCATATAGCTTCCGCAGATCGGACACTTTTCTATGGACGGCTTCTGCCAGGACATAAAATCGCATTCCGGATTATTTTCGCATCCATAATACTTCCGTCCCTTTTTGGTTCTGCGCAGAACCACGTCTTTCCCGCATTTGGGACAGGGAACTCCTATTTTTTCCAGATACGGCTTCGTATTCCGGCACTCCGGAAAGCCCGGACAGGCCAGGAACCGGCCATGGGGGCCATACTTCACCACCATATGGCGGCCGCACTGATCACAGATCACATCCGTGACCTCATCCTCTACCTTGACTTCCTTCAGCTCTTTTTCCGCCGCTTCCACGGCAGCCTCCAGATCCGGATAAAAATTCTCTACAACAGTCTTCCAGTTGACCGTGCCTTCCTCCACCTTATCCAGAAGGCTTTCCATATTAGCTGTAAAATCCGTCTCCACAATGCTCGGAAAAGCCTGCTTCATCATGTTGTTTACCACTTCTCCCAGCTCTGTCAGATACAGATTCTTATTCTCCTTCACCACATAGCGGCGGGCAAGAATCGTGGTAATAGTCGGCGCATAGGTGCTGGGCCGTCCAATTCCCAGCTCCTCCAGCGTCTTCACCAGCGCTGCCTCTGTATAATGAGCAGGCGGCTGGGTGAAATGCTGTCTGCTCTCAAATTCTTTCAGCTTCAGAGCAGTCTCCGTACTCAGTCCCTTCAGAATCCGGCTGTCGCCCTCCTTTTCCTCATCCTGAGCATAGACAGACAGGAAACCGTCAAAGGACACCCGGGAAGCCGACATGGTAAACCGGTACTGTCCTCCGTCTATTTTCACGGAAGAGGTCTCATATACCGCGTCTGCCATCTGGCTTGCCGCGAAACGTTTCCAGATAAGCTGGTACAGACGGAACTGCTCTCTTGTCAGCGAATCTTTCAAAGCAGATGGAGTCCTTGCCAAATCTGTGGGGCGGATAGCCTCGTGTGCATCCTGAATCTTTTTCCCGGACGCTTTCGCGCTCTGGCCTTTGGACACATAATTTTCCCCATAGACGGAGGTAATGTAGGAACGCGCCGCCTTTTCCGCCTCTTCGGATACACGGGTGGAATCCGTACGCAGATAGGTGATGACACCGACAGTGCCGTTTCCCTTAATATCAATTCCTTCATAGAGCTGCTGGGCCACGCTCATGGTCTTCTGAGTGGAAAAATTCAAGGTCTTGGATGCTTCCTGCTGCAGAGTACTGGTGGTAAACGGCAGGGGAGCTTTTTTCACCCGCTCTCCCTTTTTCACTTCGCTGATCTGATAAGAAGCATCCTTCAGCTCTTCCAGTATCCGGTCTACTTCTTCTTTGGACTTCAGGGTCATTTTCTTGGATTTAGTTCCGTAAAAATGAGCCTGCAGCGGTTTTTTCCCGCCATCCGCCATAAAATCCGCGTCGATAGTCCAGTATTCCTCCGGAACAAAAGCGTTGATTTCCTCCTCCCGGTCAGCGATAAGCCTCAGTGCCACAGACTGTACACGGCCGGCGCTTAACCCCCGCTTTACCTTTGCCCACAGGATCGGACTGATCCGATATCCTACCATACGGTCCAACATACGGCGTGCCTGCTGGGCATTCACCAGATTCATATCAATCTCTCTGGCATGCTTCAGCGACTCCTTGACCGCGTTTTTGGTAATTTCATTAAAAGTAATCCGGTACACTTTTTTCCCGTCCAGATTCAGCGCCTGGGACAGATGCCAGGAAATCGCTTCCCCTTCCCGGTCAGGGTCGGTAGCCAGATAGATTTTATCTGCTTTTTTTGCTTCCTTGCGAAGCCGGGCAAGTATCTCTCCCTTACCTCGGATAGTGATATATTTTGGTTCGTAGCCGTGCTCCGCGTCAAAGCCCAGCTGGCTTTTGGGCAGGTCGCGCACATGTCCCTGGGAGGCCAGTACTTCGTAATTGGGTCCCAGGAATTTTTTGATGGTCTTTACTTTTGCCGGAGACTCTACGATTACCAGATTTTTTGCCATATACCCTTCCTCTTTCTCTGATATTCCTCTGCCAGCCCGCAAGGCACCTGTTTCCATACTGTTTCTAAACGTCTGCATCCTCCGAAACCACATCTGCCGGAACAGCCGTATAATAGTTTTTGGAAACCTCTCTGGCACACCCTGCCAGCTGCAGTTTTGCTAAAATTCTTAAAGCCTTTTCCGGAGAAAAACCCGTCTCCTGACAGATTTTCCCCAGATTCTGGGCCTGTAAACGTAGACAACTATACACCAAATATTCAGACCTTTCAAGAGTAATTTTATTCTTTTGCGTATTTTTAATGTTAATTCCCGGTAAAATCATAAGATCTTCCAGCAGCTTTTCCGGTGACACCGCAATCCCTGCTCCCTGCCGGATCAGATTATGGCAGCCCGCGCTTAAAGGCTCCCCTAAAGGCCCCGGAACCGCAAACACTTCTCTCCCCTGCTCCAGCGCGCAGTCCGCTGTGATCAGGGAACCGCTTTTTTCTTTTGCTTCTATTATAAGAACCGCATCGGAAAGAGCGCTCAAAATCCGGTTGCGGAGCGGAAACAGAAATGTGAGAGGACGGGTCCCGGGCGGGCTTTCCGAAATCAGGCCGCCGCGCTTCTCCAGTTCCATATAAATGTCCCTGTTGTCCTCCGGATAGCAGATGTCCGGGCCGCCTGCCAAAACCCCGAAGGTCCTGCCTCCCGCATGAAGGGCTCCCCTGTGGCTGGTTCCGTCAATACCGCGGGCCATGCCGCTGATGATCTGCACACCGCATTTTGCCAGCTCTTCCGCAAACCAGAAAGAGACATTTCTTCCATAGGCGCTGCAGCTCCTTGCCCCCACCACTGCCATAGAAGGGAGGCTGTCCTCCGGAAGGCTTCCCCTGAAAAACAAGCCCCAGGGCGCATTCTCCACCTCTTTCAGCCGCTTTGGATACTCTGGATGCTCCTTACTCACGAACCGGATTTCCAGACGTTCCAGCTTCTCTTCCTCCTTATCAAAATCCCATTTTTTCCTTCCTGCGCAAAGATCTGAAAGCTTTTTCTGATTGGAAGGAAAAGCTTTCACCAGTTTCTTTTCCTCTGTTCTAAAGATTTCTTCCGGAGTTCCGAATTTTTCAATCAGACGGCTTTCCAGAGACGGATCCGCAAAAAGCTGGGTACAGAACCAATGCCAGTATTTTTCCATGTTTTCCATGTCTACACCTCCTTCTGCCATTCGCTCCGCTCCGGAGGGCGGTAGCCCAGAGCCTCCAGAATGTGCGCCTCCAGCACCCGTTCCTCTCCTGCCAGATCCGCAATCGTTCTGGATACCCGAAGCAGTCTGTGATAGGCGCGGGCACTCAAAGACAGACTGTCGAAGGCCTGCTTCAGAAGCTTCTTCTCTCTGGGCCCAAGACGGCAGAACTGTTCCGTCTCACGTATTCCCAGCCGGGAATTAAAACAAATGGGAGTTTCCCTGAAGCGTTTTTTCTGGATACGGTGGGCCTCTTCCACCCGCTTCCGGATTTGTCCGGAGCTCTCATTTTCTCCTCCTCCCTGGAGCTCTTCATAGGAAAGCTTGGGCACCTGGATGCAGATATCGATCCGATCCAGCAGCGGCTGGCTTAAACGCCCCAGATACCGCGACACCTCCCTGGGGCTGCAGCTACAGCGGTTTCGATCGGGAAAATAGCCGCAGGCACAGGGATTCATGGCTGCCGCCAGCATAAAATCAGCCGGAAAAATGTAAGTGCCTGCCGTCCTGGACACACAGACTCTGTGCTCTTCCAGAGGCTGCCGCAGAATTTCCAAAGCGGAACGTCTGAATTCCGGCAGCTCGTCCAAAAACAGAATTCCTCCTGAGCTCAAGGAGATTTCCCCAGGCAGCGGCAGTCTTCCGCCGCCGGCCAATGCCTCCGCAGTAGTAGTATGATGAGGGGCCCGAAATGGCCGCCTTGTGATAAGAGGCTCTTCCGGCTTCAACAGTCCTGCCACGCTGTAGATCTTCGTGATCCGCAGGCTTTCCTCCAGACTGAGGGCCGGAAGGATTCCCGGGATCCTTCTCGCTATCATCGTCTTTCCTGAACCGGGCGGACCAATCATCAGAAAATTGTGCATGCCGGCCGCGGCTATCTCCGCTGCTCTTCGAATTGCTTTCTGTCCATGAACCTGTGAAAAATCTTCCTCCCACTGTGCGCTCTTTTTCAGAAGCAGGTCTCCATCCACAAATACCTGTCTTCCCCTCTCCGGATGACGCAGAATCTCAATCAGCTCCGCAAGCTCTGACACGCCGATCACTTCCACCTCCCCCATCAGCGCTCCTTCCTCCGCGTTCACAGATGGAACAATACACCGTCTTACCCCTGCTGTTCTGGCCGCTTCTGTCAAGGCAAGCACGCCTGGAATTCCCAGCACCTGGCCGCTCAGACTCAATTCCCCCGCAATCATCAGTCCCTGCAGATTCTCTGCCGGAACCTTCTGCATGGAAGCCAGCACCACAGCGGCCACCGCCAGGTCAAAGCGGGAACCCGCCTTTCTCACTCCTGCCGGAGCCAGATTCACAGTAATCCTCTTGGGAGGCATGGGACAACCTACATTTCTGAGAGCTGTCCGGACCCGATCCCCAGCCTCCTTCACTTCAGAGGCCAGATAACCCACCATCTGAAACTGGGGCAGGCCTTCACTCACATCTGCCTCCACCCGGACCGGATAGGCATCCACTCCCCCGATCCCGGCAGACAGTACCTTGCTAAACAATCTCTATCCTTCCTTTCTTTTTTCTTTCTGCTGCTCTCATTTGTACTTCTCCCGGTTTCGGACACAGAGCTCTTCCCTGCCTGTCCTTCCTTAAACCCTGTCCTCTGCCTTCTGACTTGTAAATTTCATGTGGAAAAATCCGGCGAATGCCGGCTAGAAAACTCCGCACTGCTGAACTTCAATACGGAACATTTTTATCATACCCTATTCTGGCGCAAAAGTCACGCCTCATTCCGAAAATCGGAAAAATTCGTCAAAATACACAATTTCAAACCTGACAGAAAACTGCGCTGGGGCTTTCTATTATCCCTGTGTCCGGCTCCTCTCTTTACATAAAAGAATGCAGCAGCTGTGCAACTTCGGGTTTTCTGGTATCCCTGTGTCCGGCTTCTCTGACATGAAAAAACCTGATGGAAAACTGCGCTGGGGCTTTCTATTATCCCTGTGTCCGGCTCTCCGCAGACAGCTGTACGTTCAAGGCAGACTTTAGTCTGAATTGAACGAACTGATGTCTGCGGGGCGTCCGAACACCAGATATAGAAAGCCCCATACACAGTTTCGTCAGGCATTTTCAGAAGTGCTCCCGCAGCTTCAGCAGCGCGTTTTTCTCTATCCTGCTAATATAAGAGCGGGAAATTCCAAGCTCACCGGCAATTTCCCGCTGCGTATACTCTCTTCCATTGTAAAGCCCGTACCGCATAATCAGGACCTTCTGTTCCCGCGGCGTCAGGACCTCGCCCAGCAGCTCATACAGCCTTTTACTGTCCGCTTTCAGGCTAACCTGAGAGAAGGCGTCACGCTCGCTGCTTTCCATAATATCCAGCAGATGAATTTCATTTCCTTCCTTGTCTGTACCGATGGGCTCATAATAGGAAGTCTCCCGGGCTGTCTTTTTCTTTGCCCGGAAATGCATCAGCAGCTCATTTTCCACACAGCGGGCCGCATACGTCGCCAGACGGGGCCCTTTTTCGCTGTTGAATGTGGTAATGGCTTTAATCAGCCCTATGGTTCCTATGGAAATCAAGTCCTCCATATCTTCCTCTGACCCCTGATACTTTTTCACGATATGGGCCACCAGCCGAAGATTATGCTCCACCAGGATATCGCGTGCGGAAACGTCGCCCTCTTTCAGCCTCTGCAGGTAATACTGCTCTTCTTTCGCCGGTAATGGTTGCGGAAAAGTCTTCAAAAAGGCACCTCTTTGGTGGATTTATATTATTTTATGATAACTCACCAAAAGAAGTGCCTTTCCTAAATTCTATTCTTTTCTCCGCAGAATATCATACTTTTCTGCCGGCACGCTCAGCTTCACCCGAAGTTTCTGCTGGGGATGCGGAGCGCTTTCCATAAGTTCTCCTTCCTCATTCCGGATTTCTTCCACTACGGCTTCCGGGTTCCTTCCATCCGGCTTCATGATTTCAATCATCTCACCCACGGAAAATTTGTTTCTCTGCTCCGTCCAGATACAGCCGTCCGGCTCTGCCTCATTTACAATTCCCAGATAGGTATATCCCTTTTGATAGGTATTGCTGTCATAAATCTGGGCACTCTCATCCGGTCTTCCATAAAAGAAGCCTGTCGTAAACTCCCGGTAGGTACAGGCCGCAATCTGTTCCTTGTACCAGTCCATATGGCTCCGGTACAGTTCTTCCGATTCCAGACAGTCATCAATGGCTTTCCGGTAAGTCCGCGCCACTGTGGCTACGTAAAGGGCTGTCTTCATGCGCCCTTCTATCTTAAAGCTGTCTATGCCCGCCTCCAGAAGCTCCGGAATATGCTCAATCATACAGAGATCCTTGGAATTGAAAATGAAGGTCCCCCGTTCGTTTTCATAAACAGGCAGATACTCTCCCGGCCTGGATTCCTCCACCACTGCGTATTTCCAGCGGCAGGGATGGGTACAGGCGCCCTGATTGGCGTCCCTTCCCGTGAAATAATTGCTCAGGAGGCAGCGGCCCGAATAGGAGATGCACATGGCTCCATGGACAAAGGTCTCAATCTCCATATCCTCCGGGATCTGCGCCCGGATTTCTTTCAGCTCTTCCAGGGAAAGCTCTCTTGCGGAGACCACCCGCTTCGCTCCCTGTTCCTGCCAGAATTTCCAGGTCATATAGTTTGTATTGTTGGCCTGAGTGCTGATGTGGCGCTCTATCTCCGGGCAGATCTCCTTTGCCAGCATAAACACGCCCGGGTCAGCGATAATCAGCGCGTCCGGCTTCATGCCGCGAAGCTCTTCAAAATAGGCTCTGATGCCTTCCAGATCCCGGTCGTGGGCCAGAATATTGGCCGTCACGTGCACCCGTACTCCATGTTCATGGGCGAATGCAATGCCCTTTCTCATATCCTCCGGAGAAAAATTCTTGGCTTTGGCCCGAAGGCCGAAGGCCTCTCCTCCGATATAGACCGCGTCTGCTCCGAAAGCCACTGCCGTCTTCAGGACTTCCAGGCTGCTGGCCGGAATCAGCAGTTCCGGTTTTTTCCTATGCTCCCTCATAGATTCTCCTTTTTCACACTTAAAGTCACTCCGTCCCCAAGGGGCAGCACAGAAGTGACAAGCTGCGGATGATGGGTAAGCTCATAAAGATATTCCCGCATCCGGCTGTGGATCGTCCTGTTCCGCCGTTCTACCGCGAAACGTGATTCCATAATGTCTCCGTCCTGAAGCACATTGTCGGACACCAGCAGTCCTCCCGGCTCCAGAAGTCTCAGCACGTCCGGCAAAAAATGGATATACTGTCCTTTGGCCGCGTCCATAAAAATAAAATCAAAGCTGCCCTGAAGGCCTTTCAGAATCTCTGCCGCGTCTCCTTCCAGAAACGTGATCTGGTTCTCACGTCCTGCTCTTCGGAAATTTTCCTTCGCCACGGGAATCCGCTTCTCATATTTTTCGATTGTAGTAAGATGCATATCCGCCGGGCCATACTCACACATCAGAAGCGCAGAAAAGCCTACGGCTGTTCCTACCTCCAGAACCGCTTTCGGCTTTTTTGCTGCAAGCAGCGTCTTTAAAAAGCTCTGCATCTCCTGGCGTATGATCGGCACGCAGGCCTCCCTTGCTTCTCTCTCTATCTGATTTAAAAGCTCTGTATTGCCTCTGTCAAGGGAATTGATATAGGCTGTTGTTCTCTCTCCTGCAATCACTTACGACTCCTCTTGCTCCCAGTCGAGCTCCACTTCCTCACCGGACATGACCGCCATCAGCTCTCTGGGCTTCATGGCTGTGGAAAGCTCATAGGTACCGGGCTGCATGGTTTTTGCGTATTTGGAACACAGGATCTGAAGATAGAAAAGCTTCCAGTCCTCCACCAGTCCATCATGCTCCATCAGCCTGGCAATATCCCGTGTGGAGGATCCTTCTTCCACCGTGACGGTAATCATTCTTCCGGGGGGCTCATCCAGAGCTTCCTCCTCAAAAACGGCATGGCCATACTCATAGGCAACGGTGCCAATCCGCAGAAGCGCAATCACCAGCACCGCGAACACAACGATTTTCAATGCAATGGATAAGACTGTTAAAGCTGCTTTCTTTGTATTCATCTTCCGTCCTCTATACTTCCATGATGATAGGCAGGATCATTGGATCTCGCTTTGTCCTCTTCCAGATCAGATCCCGCAGAGCATCGCGGGTCACATTTTTAAGCTTGCCCCAGTCAGAAACTCCCCGCTCCAGACAGGCCGTCACAGCTTCTTCCACAACAGATCTGGCCTCTTCCATCAAATCCTCGGACTCTCTCACATAGACAAAGCCTCTCGACACAATATCCGGCCCGGCCAGAAGCTGATTGCTGTGCTTTTCCAGCGTCATGACCACAATCATAATACCATCTTCAGCCAGGTGCTGTCTATCCCTCAACACGATATTTCCCACATCGCCCACTCCGAGACCGTCTACAAGAATGGCACCGGTATGCACATGATCCACGACTTTGGCGCTGTCAGCTCCCAGCTCCAGCACGTCTCCCGAAGAAAGAATAAAAATATTTTCCTTTTCAATTCCCAGACTGTGGGCCAGATCCGCCTGAGCTTTCAGATGACGGTACTCCCCGTGTACGGGAATGGCGTATTTGGGCTGCACCAGAGAATAAATAAGCTTGATCTCCTCCTGACAGGCATGGCCCGACACATGGGCATCCTGGAAAATTACATCCGCGCCCTTCATGGAAAGCTCATTGATGACCTTGGAAACTGCTTTTTCATTGCCGGGAATCGCTCTGGAGCTGAAGATTACAGTGTCTCCCGGTTTGATCTGTATCTTCTTATGGATATTTGCCGCGATTCTGGAAAGAGCCGCCATGGATTCTCCCTGGCTTCCCGTGGTAATCAGAACCACCTGATCATCCGGATAATTCTTCATCTGCTCGATGTCAATCAGCGTCTTATCCGGAATTGTAAGATATCCCAGCTCGGAAGCAGTCGTAATGACATTGACCATGCTCCGGCCCTCGATCACAACCTTCCGGCCGTATTTGTACGCGGAATTGATAATCTGCTGCACCCGGTCCACATTGGACGCGAAGGTAGCGATAATAATACGGGAATTCTTGTGCTCGGACATGATATTGTCAAACACTTTTCCCACTGTACGCTCAGACATGGTAAAGCCCGGCCGCTCCGCGTTCGTGCTGTCGCACATCAGAGCCAGCACGCCCTTCTTTCCAATCTCACCGAAACGCTGCAGATCAATGGCGTCTCCGAATACCGGCGTATAGTCCACCTTAAAATCTCCCGTATGCACCACGATGCCTGCCGGGCAGTAGATCGCAAGGGCTGACGCATCCACGATACTGTGGTTTGTCTTGATAAATTCAATACGGAACGCTCCCAGATTGATAGACTGTCCGTGCTGAATCACCTTTCTCTTGACCCGGTTCAGAAGCTCATGCTCTCTCAGCTTGTTCTCAATCAGGCCGATGGTCAGCTTTGTGGCATAAATCGGTACGTTAATCTCTTTCAGTACATAGGGAAGCGCACCGATATGATCCTCATGGCCATGGGTAATGACAAAGCCCTTCACCTTCTCAATATTGTCCTTCAGATAGGTGATGTCCGGAATAACAAGATCGATGCCCAGCATATCATCCTCAGGGAAGGACAGACCGCAGTCCACCACAACAATACTGTCCTCGAATTCAAAGGCAGTAATGTTCATACCGATCTGCTCCAGTCCGCCCAGAGGAATGATCCGCAGTTTTGAATTGTTGATATTTCTCAAATTTTTTCCTCCTGATTCTGTCTTTTTTCTTTTTCCGAACAGTCTCTGCAGTATCCGTAGAGTTTCACCTCATGATCGGTCACCTGGAAACCAAGCGCCTCTTTAACCCCCGACTCCAGCGCCTCCAGCATATCCTCCTGAAAAGCGGACACCTTCCCGCATTTCAGACAGATCAGATGATGATGCCTGTGGTGGTGATGCCTTTCCCCTATATCCCCAATCTCATAGCGGACAAAGCCATCATCCAGATTAATCCGATCAATCAGTTCCAGCTCTAACAGAAGCTGAACCGTTCTATAAACAGTAGCTAATCCGATATCCGGATTCGCTGCTTTTATTCTGTCGTAAATTTCCTCCGCCGTCAGATGCTGTTCCGGATTTTCCGCCAGCACCTCCAGCACAACCAGACGCTGTCTGGTCATCTTCAAACCTTTTTCCTTCAGCAGCTTTTTAAAACTTTCTCTGTCAACCTTCAATGATATCTCCTGCGTTCCTATCGGTCTAGGGTAATATCCACGTCCTCCAGCAGCTGCTCAAAAATCTCCATCACGCTCTGAAGCTCCCGATCGTCATCCACGATCTCATAGAGAGCCTCACTGTCCCCATCTGAAGATAAATCCTTTAAAATAAGCGCTTCTCCATCGCCTTCCTGGGAATCTGTCACCAGAATATAATCTGTGCCGTTCAGACGTGTCTCTTCCAATACGTAAAATAAGACTTCTTCTCCAGTCTCATTCAGGGTAAACGAAATTTTTTCCATTTTTATTCCTCATTTTGTGCCGCCGCAGTCTCATTGATGCCAAGACTGTCCAGATACCCCTGCAGAATCAGCGCAGCCGCAAGAGCATCCACATACTGTCCCCGGTTTTCACGGCGCACTCCGCCCTCCATCATGGCGCGGTTCGCCGCCACAGTCGTCAGCCTTTCATCCCACATCACTACAGGAAGACCGGTCCGCCGCTCCAGCATATCTTTAAATTCCAGAGACTTATCCGCCCGCTCTCCCAGCGTATTATTCATATTCTTGGGCAGTCCCAGCACAAACATCTCCGCCTGATATTCCTCTGCCAGCTCTTCGATGCGCGCAAGGGTCTGCCGCAGCTTGTTTTCTGATTTTCTCCGGACAATCTCCAGGGGCTGAGCTGTAATCCCCAGGGGATCGCTGACTGCCACGCCCACGGTTCTGGAACCGTAATCCAGACCAAGAATTCTCTTCATCCGTTCCCGACTCTTAAAACCTTTCTCTTCTTTATTCTGTCAGAGCTTCACGGAAATATACACCTTCAGAAGCTCTTCCACCAGTTCATCACGCTCCACCTTCATAATCAGGCTGCGGGCGTTATTATGGCTGGTGATATAGGTCGGATCTCCGGACATGATATACCCCACGATCTGATTCACCGGATTATAACCCTTTTCTGTCATTGCCTGATAGACCTGCATGAGAATGTCACCCACGCGGTTCTCAGACTCAGACACTACTTTGAAGTTCTGTGTGCTATCTATTCTGCTCATATTTTCACGCTCCTGAACACCACTACCACACTATTGTACTCTAAAATTTCTGAAAATACAAGCCAAATTTCCCCTCTGGAAAAGTTTCACGGCGGCAGCCGTCAAAGCTCTGCCAGGCAAAGCCTGTCTTCCAGCATTTTTTCAATCCGGGCGGAAACAATCTGGTTTGTCAGATCCTTCTCGGAAATTACAGCCGCGCGGATATACTCTCTGGTATGTCCCACCTGGTACTCCACACCGTTCCGTGTCATTTTTTCCTCAATCAGAATTTCTACATTCCGGCCCTTCTGGTCCAGAATATAATTTTTCGAATTTTCCCGGTCAAGCTCCAGGAGGAGCTGGCTTCTTTCTGTCTTCACCGGCTCCGGCACCTGATTTTCCATGACAGCCGCTCTGGTCCCCTTACGCCGGGAATATTTGAAAATATGCGTCTCAAAAAGGCGGATCCGTTTCAGAAACGCCAGCGTTTCCTCAAACTCTTCCTCCGTCTCCCCTGGAAATCCCACAATCACATCTGTGGTCAGCGCAGGCCTGTCAAAGGCTCTCCGCAGAAGTTCACAGGTCTGTTCATATTCCTCCGCTGTATAACGGCGGTTCATTCTCCGAAGCGTGGCGTCACAGCCGCTCTGGAGCGACAGATGAAAATGGGGGCAGAACTTTTCCATGCCCGCAAGCCCTTCCGCAAATTCTTCCGTGACAATTCTCGGCTCCAGAGAACCCAGACGGATCCGCCGGATCCCCTCTATGTCATGAACCGCCCGAATCAGAGAAAGCAGATCTTCTCCTTCCAGATCCAGGCCATAGGAACTCAGATGGATGCCCGTAAGCACCACCTCCTGATAGCCTGCCCGGGCCAGAGTCCGGATCTCCTCACAGACTTCCGCGGCGGCGCGGCTGCGGACACGCCCTCTGGCGTAGGGAATAATACAATAGCTGCAGAACTGGTTGCAGCCATCCTGCACTTTTACATAAGCCCTGGTATGCTCTCCCGTCTGGGTCACAGACAGCGGTTCATACTCTTTCGTATGATTGATGTCAATAACCGCATCCTCCTGCACCCCGCTCTCATAGGCTTCCAGAATGGAAATCAGATCTTTTTTTCTGTTGTTTCCAATCAGCAGGTCCACGGCGCTGTCCTCTTTTAATTCGGCCTCAGCGGCCTGAACATAGCAGCCGGCAGCCACCACAAGAGCCTCCGGATTCTGCTTTTTTGCCCTGTGGAGCATCTGACGGGATTTGCGGTCTGCAATATTGGTAACCGTGCAGGTATTCACAATATAGACATCTGCCTTTTCCTCAAAGGGTACAATTTCATAGCCGGCCTCCTCCAGCATCTGCTGCATAGCCTCTGTTTCATATGCGTGTACCTTGCATCCAAGGTTATGTAAAGCTGCTTTTTTCATCACTGATTTTCCTTTCAGATTTTGGATTTTTAGGATTGACTTTTACCCACCCCGGTATTAAGATCTAGATAAACTTAACAGTTTACTTTTTAGGAGGGTTATGTTATATGAAAACAGTCAAAATATGCCTGAATTCCATTGAAAAGGTAAAGTCCTTTGTAAATGCAATTACACGGTTTGATGTAGATTTCGATCTGGTCTCCGGACGGTACGTGATTGACGCCAAGTCCATTATGGGCATTTTCAGTCTGGATCTGTCCAAGCCCATTGACCTGAATATCCATGCCAACGAAGAGATGGACGCAATTCTTGAGGTTCTGAAGCCCTACATGATCGAATCATAAATTTTTTCTCATATTTAAAAATCTGCCCGGATCCGGGCAGATTTTTTATTGTTCCGGACAGTCATTTTTCTCTTTATTCCGATTCTCCCTATTCTACCATAGATAGAGCAAGAGGGCAACCGGAACGAAAACCGGGCCGCTGAAAAGCGGCCCTTGTCTGTCCTTATATCTTCTGAAATTCCATCACATAATTTGTAAGCAGAATGCCGCGCCGCTCCACCTGCTGCTCCTTTTTCACCCGGTATCCCCTGGAAAGGAAAAAAGCCTTGGCAGTCCGTGAGGCGTGAGTCACGATATACTCACATCTCACGGACTGCTCCAGCGCGTCGCAGAGAGCTGTTCCGATTCCCCGTCCCTGATAATCCTTGTGTACATACAGACGATCGAGATAGCCCGTCTCATCAATATCCCCAAAACCTGCGATGACTCCCTCCGCCTCTGCCACAAAAGCCACATGCTCCAAAAAGGAGCGGTTCCAGGCCTCCAGGTTCGGCAGGCCCGGCGCCCAGGCCTGAAGCTGCACTGCGGTATAATCCCGAGCGTTTACTGCATGGACAGTATCGTAAAAAAGCCGCGCCAGCAGAGGGCAGTCTTCTGTTCTGTATCTCCGTATCCGAATTTCCATTTTTAATCACCTTTTATTCTTCCGGTACCTCTTTTGCCATTCCGGAGGACACCCGGAACTCCTCTGCCCCTCCATAAGTTTTCTGAAGCTCCACAAGGCGGTTTTCCGCTTCCTCCTCTGACGTAAATTCTCCGATTGTCAGGATAAAGCTTCCTCCCTGTGTCTTCACCTGAGCAGGCGACTCTGCCTGATATTTCGTCAGAAGAGCCTTATATGCCTCATCCTGTTCCATGCCCTCTGTCCGCAGATAATAGACCTTCTGCTCCGGAGCCCTTTCTTCCGCTGTGTAATAGGCATCCTGAAACAGGCGGATAGAAAGCATGCCCGGAAAGATCTGCTCGATAACCTCATAGTCATAGAGCCGGTCCAGGACCATCACAAAGCTGATTTCATCATTTTCCGCAGCCAGAATACGGTAAACATCTTCCACACCCTTCATAGTCCGGATCTCGTCTTCCAGCTTTTCATACTCTTCTTCTGTCAGACTCTGCAGCGTCAGCACCAGCCTGGAAGGCGCGGAATAAGGCTGCGCCTCATAGGGTACCACCGTATCCGAAGCCCGGCCCTGGCTGATAAAGCGAATCACCAGTTCCTGATCTGAGATCTCCGTCTGAATATCCTCATGCAGAGTCTGTTCCCCGCCGCTGCCTATATGAAGAGCACGGACAAATTCACCCAGTACAGGAATCCCGCTGGCGTGCGCATACACGGCTGGAATATTGGCGCTGCACAAAAGAAGCACGAAGGCGGCCGCGGCTGCCGTAAGAGACCGGGTCACATACCGTCTTCTTCTGATTTTCTGCGCCTTTCCCATCCCACTGTATATGGCCTGGACAAGTTTGTCGTCAGGCACCTCTATATTTTCATAAACAAATTTTTCTGCATTCATTTTTTACCCTCCAGTCATGTGCTGTTTCATCTTATCAAGGGCTCTGTAGGAACGGGATTTTACTGTACTCTCCGGCATATGGAACATTTCCGCAATTTCACGGAAACTGAGGGATTCAAAATAACGCAGCACAATATACGTCCGTTCCTCAGGCTCAAGAATATCCATCGCATTGTAGAGATCCAGGAGAGATTCCCGCTCCAGTTCCCCAGGCTGGTTTTCACGCATGTGAGCCTCCTGCGGATATCCTTCAGAGTCTTCCGCAAGAGGAACCATACGTGAATTCTTCCGTATAAAATCGATGGATGTATTTACGATAATCCTTGTCATCCAGGTTACAAGATACTCCGCCTCGTCCAACTCCTTCAAATGAAGAAGTCCCTTGCAGACAGCCTCGCTGATAATATCCAGGGCATCCTGTTCATTTTTCACATAACTGTAGGCAATGCAGTAAAACCGCTTACGGTTTTCCATAACCTTTTCCGCAAATTCGTGTTTTCCCAAATGCCTTTTCATAGGTTTTCTTTACATTATTCCAGGGTCAGATAGTTTCCCGACTGCATATCCTCTGCCAGATCGTTGCAGAGAACCGCTACTCCCTGCACGTCCTCCAGATCGCTGACAGTCTCTGCGTCAGACACATTCGTATATACGCCGTCTGTGCATGTAAGTCTCACATACTCTGTCTCTGCTCCTCCGCCGGAACGCTCCAGAATCAAATCTTTCGGTCCGCCTTCCTCATTATCCACTACAATCACCGGCATATTTACCAGCGTAAATGCCTGCTTCACTGCAAGCCGGCCGTCCTGCTGTGCGCACCAGAGTGCGGAAGAACCGCCGGAACCGCTGGTATAGCTTCCCACTACGACAGCAAAGATTTCGTTTTCGCCATCGCTGTCCAGATCTACATAATTGTAATAATATCTGGAGTCCGCCAGCTCATAATCCGGGATCTCATAGTACTCTGCTATCAGCTGCTGAAGCTCTTCATTGGGCTCTGTCTCCGCTTTCTGCTGTTCCACGCCGGCTGGAAGCCAGTCAAAGGAAGCCGCGCCATCTCCTGCCTGCGCGTCCACTGCATTCTCCCCATTTTCTGCTTCTGCCGTCTCTGTATCTGCATCCGCGTAGCTCTGCGTGTCATTTTCCGCTGTCTCCACACTGACTGTGCTGTTCTTTGTTCCGCCCGCGCAGCCTGCAAAAACTGTAAGGCTCATCACTGCCGTCAGTAATAATAATGTGTTCTTTTTCATAAATTTTTCTCCTTTTTCTTTGTCTTATATTTATTAGACGGATGAGGAGATGATTTCGACGAGATTTTTTTAATTTTTTTAAACTTCCCTCACTGTTCCGTGTTCTGACTTTGAAAAAACAATACTTTGACTCTTAAAAAGGCATAAACCTGCACTTGACGGGCTGATGTTTGGATATATGCAAGAAAAATTGTGCCTGTCATCCAATTTCTGCGTGAAACCGCAGGAATTTCCCGGAGATCCGTTTATGCAGCGCCCTTATTTTACATATACAAGAAAATGTATCGCATATATCCAACAATTAGATTAATCTTGGACATAGCAGGCTGTTTTTTCTCCATATGTACAATCCCCAGCTAATATCGACACAGAAAAGCAATATCCATCCATGATAACTTTACTTTTGAATATCAGAACAAGTAAATGCTGTATACATCCAAAAACAGCAGCCGTCAACCTTTCAACTGGCTCCGTTTCACCACCCTGCCTTCTGCAGAAAAAGCCTTACAGAATTCCGGCAAACACTGCCAGGCTTCCATAAGGCTTTCCAGCATATTTAGCATCGGCGTACCAAGGGCGTATTGTCCATTGTCCCTTAGTACACCGTCGCTGTTATCCCACCACAATCAATTCCGCAGTCTCGATGGCCTTATCCACCATTTCGTCAATCTTCTCAGCCAGCTTCTGCTCGGAGCGCCGGATCACGTTCACATTAGGCTTCGTCACCGGATGCTTTGCCACAAAAATTGTACAGCAGTCCTCGAAGGGCTGAATGGAGGTCTCGTAGGTATCGATCTGCTTGGAGATCGTGACGATGTCCTCTTTGTCAAAAGCGATCAAAGGGCGGAATACGGGCATGGTGCAGACCTCGTTGGTGGCCGCCAGACTGGGAACAGTCTGGCTGGCTACCTGCCCGATGCTCTCGCCGGTAATCAGGCCGAGACAGCCTGTCTTCTCCGCAATCCGCTCTGCGATCCGCATCATATAGCGGCGCATGATGATTGTCAACTCGTCATGGGGACACTTCTCGTAAATGTAAAGCTGAATATCCGTAAAATTCACCACATACAGATAAATGGGGCCTGTAAAGCGGGAGACCTTCTCCGCCAGGTCCACCACCTTCTGCTTGGCCCGCTCACTGGTATAGGGCGGCGCATGGAAATAAACCGCATCGATCTTGACGCCCCGCTTGGCTACCATATAGCCTGCCACCGGGCTGTCGATGCCTCCGGAAAGCAGCAGCATGGATTTACCGTTGGTTCCCACCGGCATGCCCCCAGGTCCGGGAATCACATCGGAATACAGGTATATCTTCTCCCGGATCTCCACATGAAGCATCAGCTCCGGCTTGTGCACATCCACCTGCATCTTTGGGAAGGCATCCAGAATCCGGGCTCCCAGCTCCGCGTTCATCTCCATGGATGCCATGGGATAAGTCTTGCGGGCGCGCTTTGCATGGACCTTAAAAGTCTTATCGCAGTCTTCGCCGTACTGCTCCTTCAGGTAGGAGACCACATCTTCTCCCAGCTTTTCAAAGCCCTGATCCTCCAGGATTACCACCGGACAGATTCCCACAATGCCGAACACCCGGCGCAGGGCGTCCACTGCCTCGTCAAAGTCAAAATCTCCCTGAGCCTGGGCATAGATACGTCCCTGCTCCTTGGTCACGCGGAACTCCCCCTCCACAGGCTTTAACGCGTGGCGGATCTGGGCTACCAGCGCATCCTCAAACAGATACCGGTTCTTTCCCTTGATTCCGATTTCTCCATATTTTATCAAAAATGCGTGAAACATCTCTTTCCCCTTTCTCTTATCTATCTCCGGGTAAACCGCCGCAGAGCCGGCAGAAGCTCCCGTAAAGCTTCAAGCGTATAGTCCAGCTCTTCCTTTGTGGTAAACTCGCAGAAGCTGAACCGGAGCGTGGAATCCAGAAGCTCCTTTTTTACTCCAATAGCCTTCAGCGTGCCGCTTAAGGCAGGATGGTTGGAAGAACAGGCTGAACCGGAGGATACATAGATTCCCTTCTCTTCCAGGGCGTGCAGAAGCACCTCGCTGCGCACACCCGCAAAGCTGACGCTCACAATATGGGGCGCCCCCTCCCGGCCTTTCGGGCCATTCACGGTAGTTCCCTCTATCGTTCCGATTTCCTTCACGAAATATTCCCTGAGTGAATAAAGGCGCTCGATCTTTTCGTCAAAATCTGTATAAATCTCTTTTACAGCCTCCGCGAACCCGGCGTCGCCCGGAACATTCTCCGTGCCGGAGCGCAGATCCCGCTGCTGGCCGCCTCCAAAGAGAATCGGCAGGATCTTCACATGGGAATCCACATAGAGAAAGCCCACGCCCTTGGGCCCGTGAATCTTATGGCTGCTGACACTCATCAGATCAATACCCAGCTTCTTGGGATAAATGCGGAATTTTCCATAAGCCTGCACCGCGTCCACATGAAACAGAATCTTATGATTCTGTTTTTTCAGCAGCGCTCCAATCTCTCCGATGGGCTGTACAGAACCAATCTCGTTGTTCACATACATGACAGAAACCAGAATCGTGTCATCACAAAGAGCCTCTTCCAGATCCGAAAGGCGCACCACGCCTCTTTCATCCACCGGAAGATAGGTCACCCGGAAGCCTTCCTCCTCCAGCTCTCTCATGGTATTCAGGACAGCCGCGTGTTCGATGCAGGTGGTAATCAGATGATTTCCCGCCCTGCGGTTGGCCCGGGCACACCCCAGAAGAGCCAGGTTGTCGCTCTCCGTGCCTCCGGAGGTAAAGCAGATCTCCTTTTCCTCCACCTTCATGCTGCGGGCAATGGTTTTTGCCGCCTCCCGCTTATAGCGCTCGGCTTCCACTCCCTTGGTATGGAGGGAAGAGGTATTGCCGTAGTGCTCCGTCATGATATCATACATCAGCTTCGCCGCTTTCTCGTAGCAGCGGGTCGTCGCCGAATTATCCAGATATGCTTCCATAATTATTCCTCCAGTAAATATCCAAGCATGGCCAGCACTGCCATTCCCGCCGTCTCAGTGCGCAGAATCCTGCGGCCCAGTGTGATGGCTTTCGCTCCCGTTTCCATGGCGCTCTCCACTTCCTCTTCCTCAAAGCCGCCTTCCGGCCCGATGAAAATCCCAATGGAAGAACCGGGAATAATGCTTTCAAACACTTCTCTGGTATGTGCCATATGTTCCGCTCTCTCATAGGGAATCAGGCAGACATCCAGTTTCTCTGCCTCTTTCAGGGCTTCCCTGAAGCTTCGGACGCCGGTGATTTCTGGGATTACGCCCCTGCCTGACTGCTTGGCCGCACTCTCAGAAATTCCGCTCCATCGCTTTCTGCGGCTTTCTTCTTTCTTGGCGTCCAGCTTCACAATCGTCCGTCTGGTAGAAACCGGAACAATCCGGGACACACCCAGTTCCACGCACTTCTGGACGATAAAATCCATCTTGTCCCCTTTGGGCAGTCCCTGAAACAGCGTGATTTCACAGGGCAGCTCCGCGTTTCCGGCCAGCTTCCAGCAGATCTCCGCCCGTACTTCATCCTCTCTGATTCCGGAAATCAGGCAGCGGTATTCCCCGCCCATTCCGTCCGCGATCAGAAGCTCCTCCCCAGGGCGCATACGCAGAACGTTCCGGATGTGGTTCACATCTGGCCCGGTTATCACGATTTCCTTTTCTCCAATCTGTGACGGCTCCGCAAAAAAACGATGCATATACGAAAACTCCTTTATCTCTTTCGCTGATTCCCTATTGTTCCTTCCGGGCCGTGACGCTGACCCATTCTCCCTGATGCGTCACCTCAAGAACCGTCAGTCCGCAGTCCTTTATAGTCTTCACGACCAGTTCTTCTTTATCATCAATGATGCCGGAGGTAATATAGATGCCGCCGGTTTTCAGCTGATTTAAAATCACGGGAGTCAGTGGCACCAGAACCTCCGCCAGAATATTGGCCACCACAATGTCGTAGCAGCTATATCCCACCCGGTCCTGTATCTCCTTATCGGTAATGATATTGCCGATCATCATCTCGAAAGAGGACGGATCGATACCGTTGACCTTCATATTTTCCTTTACCGCTTCCAGAGCGTTAGTGTCCAGATCCGTTCCCACCGCCCGCTTTGCCCCAAGCTTCAGGCTGATGATGGAAAGGATTCCGCTGCCCGTTCCCACATCCAGAAGCACCGTCTCCGGCATCAGATATTTCCGCAGCTGGCGGATGCACAGCTGGGTCGTCTCATGCATGCCCGTTCCAAAGGCTGTGCCCGGATCGATCTGAATCAAAAGCTTGTCCCGGTCCTCCGGCTGCACCTCTTCCCAGGAGGGTTTGATCAGAATATCATCCACATAAAACTGATGGAAAAATTCCTTCCAGTTGTTGATCCAGTCCTTATCCTCAGTCTCAGAAGCGGTAATCGTGGCCTCTCCCACATCCACGCCCCAGCTGCGGATCTCGTCCAGTCCCTCTTCCACTTTCCGGAGTATCTCCGCCTGTTCCTCATCCGGCTCCAGATAAAAGCTGATGTAAGCCACTCCGTCATTGTCAGGAACATCCGGCAGAATATCCACAAACATCTGCTCCTTATCTCTCTGGCTTAAAGGCACCTTATCCTCTATCTCAATTCCCTGGATTCCCACATCCTGCATCATGGAACTGATCAGGTCTTCCGCATCCGCCGTCGTTTTCAAAGTATATTTATTCCATTTCAAATCCGTTCTCTCCTTTTTGACTACCATTTTCTCTGATTTTCCGCAGTTTCTGCCTGCCCGTTGTCTCTGCACATCTTATCACAAAACAGCAGGGCCGGCAAGCTTAACCGCTTAGCCAAACACCGCTCCCACAAGCAGGCTGTACATGGGAATCGTAATCATGGACACCAGTGTGGTAAACACCACCACATTGCTGGCGAAGGTATAATCACAGTCATGCTGGGACGCAAGAAGAGCCGTTGTATTGGCCACAGGCATGGAAACCAGCACCGTAACCACTTCAGCCACCAGTGTCTCCAGATTCAGAAGCCTGCAGGCCGCAAGAACCAGCATGGGCTGTACCAGCAGTCTCAGAACTGTGATCACAAAAAGGTCCTTACAGAACATTTTCCGCAGATCGGTCTCTGCCATGATAAAGCCAATGACCAGCATGGTCACAGGGGTCAGGCACTGATTGAAGCCGGAAATGGTATTATACAGAAAATCCGGCAGCTTCACCGGGAAAAACATCCATACCACTCCGAGAATCGTGGCCAGCACACAAGGGTGCGTCAGCGCTCTTTTCACGGTCTTTCCGATGCTTCCTCCCCCTTCCTGAAAACACTCCAGTCCCACGCTCCACATGAACAGACGGACCGGAAGCAGAAACACAGAGGCATACATCAGACCGGGCGCCCCGTAAAGTCCTTCTATGACCGGATTTCCCAGATAACCGCAGTTGGAAAATTGAAAAGCATAACGCATGACACCCTGACGGCTCTTGTCCATCTTTCTCCAGAGAACCTTGCTCAGAAGATACCATACAAGCTGAATCATAAATGCCATGGCCGCAACCACAATCATAGAGCGGAAGGCAGATGCATCCCCGTTGGAAAAGGCATAAAGAATGTTGCAGGGCAGAATCAGGTTGACCACCAGATTCGTCAGACTTCTGCGCCCTTCTGATGACACCACCTGTATTTTTCTGAGTCCCGCGCCAATCAATATCATCAGAAACATCATTCCCTGCATAGTCAGCAGACTTCCCATATCTATCATACTCTTACACTCCTCTGCAGTCTCAGAACAGCGGATGGAATCTCTTCTGTCAGATCCCCCGGCAGCATCCCGTATTCTCCAAGCTTTTCCCGGCAGATGTCCCCGGCCAGCCCGTGCAGATACACCGCCAGCGCAGCCGCCTGGCAGGCCTCCATTCCCTGGCCCAGGAAGGAAAGCACCATGCCTCCCAGCACATCTCCGCTTCCGCCTTTTGCCATCCCGTTATTTCCCGTTGTATTGATATATACTCTTCCGTCCGGGGAAGCTGTGACTGTGGCCGGTCCTTTCAGCACCAGGACGCAGCCATATTTCCGCGCAAACCGCAGAGCAGCCTCTTTCCGTCCTCCGGACAGATCACCGCCCAGGTAAGCAAACTCACCCTCATGGGGCGTCAGTATCGTAACCTGTCCCTTTTCACTTCTCCGCTGCAGAAGTTCTTTTCGATCCTTTATGGCATAAAGCCCGTCCGCGTCCAGTACCAGCGGCGTCGCCGTCTGCTCCAGCAGCTTGCACACCAGAAGAGACAGTTCCTGACTTCTGCCAAGTCCGGGCCCTATGAGGCCCGCGTTGCAGGCATTCAGTCTTTCCAGAATCTGAAAAAACGCTCCGGAAGAAATTTTCCCATTTTGATCCGGAAGAGGCGCGGGCATGACTTCCAGGCAGGAAGCCGCCGTAATCGAATAAATGCTTTCCGGAATACTTAAGAAAACAAGTCCGCTGCCAGAACGGGCCGCTCCGCGGGAGGCCAGAACAGGCGCGCCCGTAAGCCCTACGCTTCCTCCAGTAATGGAAACTCTGCCAAAGGTCCCTTTATGGCCATCCTCTTTCCGCTTCGGGAGAGTCCTCCGGCCCCATTCCTCATCACAGGCTTCAAACACCGGTCCTCCGTCTCTGGAAAACACTTCGTTTACCACTTCTTCCGGAATTCCGATGTCGCATACTTTCAGCGCTCCGGTATAGTAGCTTCCCTGGCCCTCATAATGGCCGAACTTAGGCAGAGTAAAGGTCACTGTCAGATCCGCATGAAGAGCCGTTCCCAGGACCTCACCCGTATCTGTGCCAATCCCGCTGGCAATATCCACCGCCAGCACAGGCACTGGCAGGGCATCCAGCCAGAGAAGAACCTCCCGCATATTCTGACGCACTTCTCCTTTCAGTCCAATGCCAAGAAGCGCGTCTATCATCAGATCCGCCTCCCGGCACCAAGCTTTCTGTTCCTCTCCCATGGCGCCTTCTTCCTTCCAGTCCTCCAGAGAAAGGCCGGCCTTTTGAAGTCTCTCTTCCTGCAGCCGGGTATCCTCGGTCATTTTTTTCCGGCTGCCCACAAGAAAGGCCCGTACATCCATGCCTTTTTCCAGAAGGAAACGGGCTGCCGCCGCTCCGTCTCCTCCATTATTGCCCGAGCCACAGAATACTGCGATTCGAAATCTTTCTCCGGGAGAATGCTGTGCCTGCTTTCTCCTGTCAAGAAAGCTTTCCGCCTCTTCCGCCACATGCCGGGCTGCCCGCTCCATCAGAACGGAGGAGGGAATGCCCCGTTCCTCTATGGCTGTCCGGTCCATTTCCTTCATCTGTGCCGCTGCCGCAAGTCTCATGCAGTTTCTTCCTTTCTTTCTCTGCCAAAAACCTCTGCCTTTTTACACCAAAAGAGACTGCACATGAAAACCGGACAAAAATATCCGGATTTTCATGGCAGCCCCGAGAAGAGTTCCGTCCGGGAACTCTTCTGTACCATCAGATTTTTGCTATATCAATCAACGTCAGCGCCTTTACATCTGTATTCTCCAGACTGGTCACCAGCGCATTTGCCGTATCAATGGCTGTCAGCACATTGACACCCGTCTCGATGGCGTTCCGGCGGATCACAAAGCCGTCATGACTGTGCTCCACGCCCTGGGAGGGCGTATCGATAACCAAATCAATTCTGTGGCCCAGAATCAGGTCCAGAATGTTCGGGGACTCCTGCTCCAGCTTTCTGGTCAGGCGCACAGACACATCCGCCTCCATCAGAGCCCTTGCGGTTCCCTTTGTGGCATAAATCTGGTATCCCAGCGCCTCAAAACGCTTGGCAATCTCCACAGCCTCCGCTTTATCCTCATCGCGGACGGTCATAATCATATTCTTATACTTGGGAAGACGGATTCCGGCTCCCAGGAAAGCCTTGTAAAGGGCTTCATTAAAGGTCTTTGCAATGCCAAGACACTCTCCGGTAGATTTCATCTCCGGTCCCAGGCTGATATCGGCTCCCCGTATCTTTTCAAAGGAGAATACCGGCATCTTTACGGCAAAATAATCCGCCTCCGGCTGAAGTCCCGGAGTATAGCCAAGCTCCCGGATCTTATGGCCCAGAATGACCTGGGTAGCCAGGGGAACAATCGGAATGCCTGTCACCTTGCTGATATAGGGCACGGTACGGCTGGACCGGGGATTTACCTCGATGACATACACCTCATCGCCTACCGCGATAAACTGAATGTTAATCAGGCCGATAACATGGAGAGAACGTGCCAGTCTTCTGGTGTACTCTTCGATGGTAGCCTTCACCTTGCCGCTGATGCTCTTGGCCGGATACACAGAGATACTGTCGCCGGAATGAATGCCGGCACGCTCAATATGCTCCATAATTCCGGGGATCAGAATATCTTCGCCGTCGCAGACCGCGTCCACTTCGATCTCCTTGCCCTGAAGGTATTTGTCCACCAAAATCGGATGTTCCTGGGTAATCCGGTTGATAATGCCGATAAATTCCTCCACGTCCTTGTCACCTATGGCAATCTGCATGCCCTGGCCGCCCAGCACATAGGAAGGACGCACCAGAACCGGATAGCCCAGTTCATTTGCCGCCTTCTTGGCCTCTTCCGCCGTAAATACCGTATGTCCCTTCGGCCGCGGAATGCCGCATTTCTCCAGAATTTCATCGAAGAGCTCTCTGTCCTCAGCCGCATCCACATTTTCCGCTGAGGTACCCAGGATGGGCACGCCCATCTTCATCAAGGCTTCTGTCAGCTTGATGGCTGTCTGACCGCCGAACTGCACCACTGCTCCGTCCGGCTTCTCCAGCCTTACCACATTCTCCACATCCTCGGGAGTCAGGGGCTCAAAATACAGCTTATCCGCAATATCGAAGTCCGTACTTACCGTCTCCGGATTGTTGTTGATGATAATGGTCTCATAGCCTTCTCTGGAGAAAGCCCAGGTACAGTGCACGGAACAGAAATCAAACTCAATGCCCTGTCCGATTCGGATGGGGCCGCTGCCCAGTACCAGCACCTTTTTGCGGCTGCTGGCCGCATCCGCCTCATTTTCACTGCCGAATACGGAATAATAATAGGGAGTCGTGGCCGCAAACTCAGCCGCGCAGGTATCCACCATCTTATAGGCGGCCGTAATGCCGTTCGCATACCGCATATCCCGGACTTCTTCCTCTGTCTTTCCGGTCAGCCGGGCAATTACATTGTCCGGGAACTCAATCCGCTTCGCTTCCTTCAGAAGCTCCACAGTCAGTTCCTGGCTCTTCAGCTTCTGCTCCATCTCCACAAGGATCGCAATCTTGTCGATAAACCACAGATCAATCTTTGTGATTTCGTGGATTTTCTCATAGGGGATTCCCTTCCGAATGGCTTCCGCAATCACCCAGATACGGCGGTCATCCACCACCTCAAGCTGCTTGAGAACCTCTTCCCTGGAAAGAGCCGTAAAGTCATAGGACATCAGGCTGTCCACATGCTGCTCCAGAGAACGGATGGCCTTCATCAGAGCTCCCTCAAAATTGTCGCAGATAGCCATTACTTCTCCGGTGGCCTTCATCTGCGTGGTCAGCGTACGCTTCGCGCTGATGAATTTATCAAAGGGCAGACGGGGCAGCTTCACCACGCAGTAATCCAGCATGGGCTCGAAGCTGGCCATGGTCTGGCCGGTAATCGCGTTCGGGATCTCATCCAGCGTATAGCCGAGGGCAATCTTCGCCGCCACCTTGGCGATAGGGTAGCCTGTCGCCTTGGAAGCCAGAGCGGAAGAACGGCTTACACGGGGATTTACCTCGATAACACAGTATTCAAAGCTTTCCGGATGAAGGGCATACTGCACGTTGCAGCCTCCGGTGATATTCAGCTCGCTGATGATATTCAGCGCGGAGGTACGCAGCATCTGATACTCCTTGTCACCCAGAGTCTGGGAAGGAGCCACTACGATACTGTCGCCGGTATGCACACCTACCGGATCGATATTTTCCATATTACATACGGTGATGCAGTTGCCTGCGCTGTCCCGCATTACCTCATATTCAATCTCTTTCCAGCCGGCGATGCAGCGTTCCACAAGCACCTGGCCCACACGGGAGAGGCGCAGGCCGTTGGCCAGAATCTCTTCCAGCTCTTCCTGATTGTGGGCAATGCCGCCGCCGCTCCCACCAAGGGTATAGGCCGGGCGGAGCACCACCGGATAGCCGATCTTATTCGCAAAGGTGATACCGTCTTCCACACTCTCCACCACCAGAGAGGCAGCCACCGGCTCACCGATCTTCTCCATGGTGCTCTTAAACTCCAGACGGTCCTCCGCCTTCTTAATGGTCTCAGATGTGGTTCCAATCAGGCGGACATTATGTTCTTTTAAGAAGCCTCTCTCTTCCAGCTCCATGGCAAGATTTAAGCCTGCCTGGCCGCCCAGAGTCGGCAGCACGCTGTCCGGCTGTTCCTTGATAATCAGCTGCTCCACTACTTCCACAGTCAGAGGCTCAATATATACATGGTCGGCAATATCCTTGTCGGTCATAATCGTTGCCGGGTTGGAGTTCAGAAGAACAACCTCGATTCCTTCCTCCTTCAGGGAACGGCAGGCCTGGGTTCCTGCATAGTCAAACTCTGCTGCCTGGCCGATAACGATAGGGCCGGAGCCAATTACGAGAACTTTTTTAATAGAAGGATTCTTAGGCATGCTTCTTCACCTCCATGGTATGTATAAAGCGGTCAAACAGGTAACTGGAATCCTGAGGTCCCGGGCAGGCCTCCGGATGGAACTGTACAGTAAAAATATCTTTTCCCGTATACCGGAGCCCTTCATTGGTCCGGTCATTCACATTTTCAAAAGCAGGCACAGCCACCGCCGGATCCAGGCTGTCTGTATCCACTGCGTAGCCATGGTTCTGAGAGGAAATATAGACCTTTCCGGTCTCCAGATCCCGGACCGGATGGTTGCCGCCCCGGTGGCCGTATTTCAGTTTGTAGGTATCTGCTCCGGTGGCAAGGGCCATCAGCTGATGGCCGAGGCAAATGGCAAAAATAGGAATATCTGTATCATAAAGCTTCCGAATCTCTTCGATAATCGGGCCGCATTCCTTGGGATCTCCAGGTCCATTGGAAAGCATAATGCCGTCGGGCCTGTCCGCGATGATTTCTTCCGCTTTGGTTCCTGCCGGATAAATCGACACTTGACAGCCTCTGCTGTGAAGGGAACGGGCAATATTTCTCTTGGCGCCCAGATCCAGAAGCGCCACCCGGAGACCGTCGTTCTCCAGAACCTTTCTCTCCCTGCAGGTCACTTTTTCCACCACTTTTCCGGTGGTATAAGCCTTCAGCCTGGGAATCACTTCATCCAGGGACGTGTATTCCTTCGTGGTAATCATTCCGTTCATGGTTCCGCTTTCACGAAGAATCTTTGTGAGAGCCCGGGTATCGATGCCGGCGATTCCCGGAATGTCGTATTTCTCAAGGAAATTCTGAATCGTATCCACGCTGCGGAAATTACTGGGGATCCTGGACAGCTCTCTTACAATATAGCCGTCCGGCCAGGGTCTGTCTGACTCCATGTCCTCATAGCAGATGCCATAGTTTCCAATCAGCGGATACGTCATGGTTACAGCCTGTCCCGCATAGGACGGATCTGTCAGCACCTCCAGATAACCTGTCATAGAGGTATTGAATACAATCTCACTGATTACCTCCCGCTGCGACCCAATGCTGGTGCCTGTAAATACATGCCCGTCTTCCAGTATCAGAAAAGCTTTCATATTTCACCTGTTCCTTTCCTCTTCTCCCCGCGCTTATTTGTTCAAAAAAAAAAGACAGTAACTGCCTTTTTCGCACGAGGCCCTTTTTGCCTCTAAATTTAGTCTATTATACTATAAGTTCAGAGGCACTTCAAGGGCTTTTTCATCTTTTTTTATTTTATAAAAACAGCTCCAGCACAAACACAGCCCCGCAGGCAGCCGCGGCTACCTGAATCAGGCTCTTTCCCTTATAGGCCAGAATCACTGCCGCAATCAGAGCCGCCGCGCCGGAAATCAGAGAATTCGTGGCCTCCAAAATAGCCGGGAAGGTCATCACTGCCAGTGTCACATAAGGAACATAATACAGAAAGGATTTGATCCAGGTATTTGTAATCTCCTTTTTCAGCAGCACAAGGGGAACCATACGGATCAGGTAAGTCACCGCCGCCATCACAAAAATATAGCCGAACGCACTATGCATCTTTTGTCTCCTCCTTCACCGGGAACAGGAAGGCCGCTCCTCCTGCTATCAACACCGTCAGAATAATAATCTTAAAGCCTGATGAAATCTGTCCCAGGACCGGAAGCTTCGCAAACAGGAGACTGGCTGCCATGGACACCAGGATAATTCCCATCAGTACTTTGTTCTTACGGGCAGGGGGCAGAATCACCGCCAGGAACATGCCGTAAAGGGCCACTCCCAGAGCGCTCAAAAGTCTCTGGGGAAGCAGGCTTCCCGACAGAGTGCCCAGGAAGGTGCCGAAGGTCCAGCCCGGAACTGCGGCGCACATAAGTCCGTAGCTATACCAGGGACTCAAAGTTCCCTGCCGGAGCACCGAAACCCCGAAAATCTCGTCCGTCACTCCGTAGGCCATGAAAAACCGGTGGAAAAAGGGCATGTCCCGGGACAGCTTCTGGGAAAGGGAACAGGACATCAGGCAGTAGCGCAGATTAATCACCAGCTCTGTCAGCGCCATTTCCGCAAAGGAAGCTCCAGCCTGAATCACACCCAGGCCCGCGAACTGGCCTGCGCTTGTCAGATTGGTCAGTGAAAGGACCACGGCCTCCCACACTGTGAGGCCTGCGTCCCCCGCCATGATGCCAAAGGTAAATGAAACGGCCAGGTACCCCAGCGCAATGGGAATTCCATCAACGATACCGGCCCTGAATTCTGTTTTTCTTCCATTCATAATCTACGGCTCATAAACCCTCACATCAAAGGAATTCTTGATGATCTCTCTTCCGGCCTGTACACTCTCCACAGCTCCCATAGCCACAAACTGCACGATGCTGTTGCCCAGCACAGAGCCTTCTGTAGGTCCAGCGAGAACTCTCTTTCCGGTGGCTTTCGCTGTCAGCTCACAGAGCAGCTCATCCTGGATTCCGCCGCCCACCATGTTGATACAGGTCACCTTCTTGCCTGTAATCTCTTCCATGTACTGAATGGACTTCTTATATTCCTCCGTCAGGCCGTTATAGACAGCCATTGCCATCTCTCCCAGGCCTTCCGGTGTTCCCTGCCCGGTCTCCTGGCAGTAAGCCACAATTTCCTTCATCATATTCAACGGCGCTGTAAATCTGGGATCTTTAGGCTTAATTGTGAAGTCTTTCCGCTTCGCAGCCCGTGCCTCCCGAATGATATCCGGGAAAGACACCTCTTCCTCAAACTCGCACCAGTTACGGCGGAGATTCTGCATGATCCACAGACCGTTGATATTCTTCAGGAACTGAATCTTTCCGTCAATGCTTCCTTCATTTGTATAATTATATTTATAGGATACTTCATTCAAAATCGGCTCATCCAGAACCATTCCAAGGAGAGACCAGGTGCCGCAGCTTAAAAAGGCAGCGTCATCGGATTCCAGCGGCGCTCCTGCCACCGCCGAAGCCGTATCATGGCTTCCCACCGCAATGACCTTGACTCCGCGGAGTCCTGTCTCTTCTTCCACCTCCGGCAGAAGACCGCCAATGATGGTTCCCGGCATTACTATATCCCCGAATATTTCCTTATTAAGCCCCAGTTTTTCAATCAGGTCATAATCCCACTCTCTCTTTCTGGCATCCAAAAGCTGGGAAGTGCTGGCAAAGGTATATTCTGTATACATGATGCCAGTCAGAAAATAGCCGAACAGCTCCGGCATAAACAGGATTCTCTTCGCATTATCCAGAATCACCGGACGCATCTTTTTATCCGCCCAGAGCTGGAAAATCGTATTGAAATACATAAACTCGATGCCAGTCCGATCGTAAAGCTCCTCCAGCGGAATCACCTTTGCTATCTCATCAATGACTCCGTCCGTCCTGGAATCCCGGTAATTAACCGGGTTGCCGATCAGATTGCCATCCTTGTCAAACAGACCATAATCCACCCCCCAGGTATCAATGGCCAGACTCTGAATGGGCACCTTCCTGGCCGCAGCTTTTTTCAGTCCCTGCTTCAGCTCATAATAGAGTCCGAACAGATCCCAGTAGATATGTCCCCCTATCCGTACCTCATGATTCGGAAAACGGTGCAGCTCTTCCAGCTCCAGTTTTCCATCCTCCAGTTTACAGAGCACCATCCGTCCGCTGGATGCCCCAAAATCAAACGCCAGATTGTAAACAGTCTCTCCCATAAGTTTCCTTCCCCTTTCTTTGCGGCCGCCGGCAGCGCCCGCAGATTATTTCTACGGCGCCACCAGACGCACACCATTTTCCTCCAGATAGTTCTGCCATTCTTCCGAGGGCATCCGGTCTGTCACAAGAATATCCCCCTTTTTCAGCCGCATGGATTTCACAAAGGATACCTTGTCAAATTTACTGCTGTCTGCCGCCAGAATCGCTGTGTCCGCACAGGAATACATGACATTTTTGATATCACTGTCCAGCTCATTGGAATCTGTGATTCCATCCTTCATATCGAGCCCCTTGCAGGAAAATACAGCCTTATCCACATGATAGCCGTTCAGAACCTTCTGAGCCGCGTTCCCTACCAGGGAAAGGGACGTCTCGTTCAGGTTGCCGCCTGTGGAAATCACCTGGATCCCCTCATGGCCTGCCAGCTCAATCAGCACTTCCACAGAATTGGTAATGACCGTAAGCTTCTCCATCTCTTTCAGTACTTTGGCAATCATCAGAGAAGTGGAGGAAGCATCCAGCATAATCCGGTCCCCTTCCTCAATCAGATCCCGGACCAGTCCCGCGATAATCTGCTTTTCCCCCCGGTTTGTCTTTTCACGGATCCGAAGAGGCATATCCAGATCCTTTCTTCTGTTCAGAACCGCTCCCCCATAGGTCCGTTTCACAAAGCCTTCCTTCTCCAGCTTTTCCAGATCTCTACGGATCGTTTCATCTGTCACCTCATACCGTTTACTCAGCTCGGAAACCAGAACTCTCTGCTCTTTCTGTAAAATTGCCAGAATTTCATTTTTCCGTTCAATCGCCAGCATATCTTCCCTCCTGTTCCCGCTGTTCTGTCGTCAGCATATGAGTGTCCATCCATGTAAATCGCATGCTTCCACTTTCTGTTATTCTTATTATATCATTATTTTTTTGGATTTTATAGGTGCTTTTATTGGTTTTTAGGGTAAAATTTTATGAAATCAACACAAAAAACCGCCGCAGGCAGATGAAACGCTCATACGCAGTTTCTTCTGCCGCGGCGGTTTTCCGCCGTCCTCCTGCTGAATGCAGGAGGACGCCTTCCTTTTATTTAACGAATCTGCAGTTGTTCAGACTCTGCCAAACTTACTCTTCAGTCTTTACCGGCATATACAGATCGCCCAGCTTCTTCAGGTACTCGTAACGAGCCTTTGCGGAAGCCTCGGACTGTGCGAACAGCTTCGCTGCTCTCTCCGGATTAGCACGCTTCAGAGAGTTGTAACGTACCTCGCCGTCCAGGAACTCCTGATAATCTCCAGTGGGCTCCTTGCTGTCCAGCGTGAACGCGCTCTTGCCCTCTGCCGGTGCAGCCGGGTTGAAGCGGAAGCAGTGCCAGTATCCGG
>CALWAV010000008.1 GCA_944375745.1 uncultured Merdimonas sp. | reverse complement strand
TTGAATTTCGTGTCTTTAGTCACTGAAATGTCCTTTTCTCCTGTTATTCTGTGTTTATAAAGGCTGCGGAAGTTTTGTTGTTCGAATATTCCGCAGCAGGCAGAAAGCAGAAAAAGAGAGGAACGCGTATGGAGATTTTAAGATGTGAGGGGATCAGAAAGGTGTACGGCTCGGGCCCCAGCCAGGTGACAGCCCTGGATGGGATCGACCTGTCCGTGGAAAAGGGAGAATTTGCGGCTGTGACAGGGGCCTCCGGCTCCGGAAAATCCACATTGCTGCATATTCTGGGAAGTGTGGATAAGCCCACAGAAGGAAAGGTTTACGTGGAAGGGACGGACATTACCGGCATGAGGCCTGCCCAAGCAGCCCTGTTCCGCCGCAGAAAGGTGGGAATCGTCTATCAGTTCTACAACCTGATCCCGAACCTTACGGTCCGGAAAAACATTCTGATGCCGCTGACCCTGGACCGGAAAAGGCCAAATCAGGAATTTTTTGAGCAGGTGACGGAGATTCTAGGGATCACGGACAGGCTGGATTTCCTGCCGGGACAGCTTTCCGGAGGCCAGCAGCAGAGGGCGGCTGTGGCCAGAGCGCTGATCTACCGGCCGGCGATTCTGCTTGCGGATGAGCCCGCCGGCAGCCTGGACCGGAAAAATTCAGAGGAGCTGATGGAGCTGCTCAAATTGTCCGGACGGAAGCTGAATCAGACCATTCTTCTGATCACCCATGATGAGAAGGCGGCGCTGGAGGCGGATCGGCTCATTGCCCTTGAGGATGGACGCATTGTCAGTGACCGGAGACGGGGGTGAGGGGCATGAAGAGAAAAGGTTTCAGAGATAATCCGGGAGGAAACAGAGGATTTGGAGCTTCGGTCAGGACAGCGGCTTTTATATCCGCGCTGTTTCTGTCTCTGCTCTGCTGCACTCTGTATAATATGTGGCATTACGATGTGGTGAGATATCAGACCGAAGATGGAAATTACCATGCCCGCCTGACCGGGGAGATAGGAGAAGCGGAGCTGGAAAAGATTCAGAGCTATGCCAATGTGGAACAGGCCTGGGTGAACGAAGAGCAATCTGAGGGTAATGAAACCACGGTGGATGTTCTTTTAAAAGATGTGTCGGCGGTCTATGAGGATCTGCCTCGGATCGCCGCGCTGGCAGGTCTGAGAGAGGAAGACATTTCCTATCATGAAAACCTTCTGAACTATTATTTTGTGGTGAATCCGAACAGCCCGGATTCCCGGGACGCCTATCTGATTCTGATGGTCTTTGCGGCAGCGGGCATCATTTCCTGTTTTTCACTGATTACAATCATTCACCATGCCTATGGAGTTTTTATGAATGATAAAATCCGTGAGCTGGGTATTCTGTCCAGCATTGGGGCTTCGCCCGGGCAGCTGCGCCGGGGACTTCCGAAGGAGGCCTTTCGACTAAGCATTCTGCCGGCGGGGGCAGGCATGCTGCTTGGAATCGCGGCTGTGGCCGGGCTCATAGGCTGGATGAATGGAATAGCGGGCAGTGTCATAGAAGACCGTTTAAAGGTGCCTTTTTCCTACCATCCGATGATTCTGCTGCTGACCCTTTTGTGCATCGTGCTCACCGTGCTTTTCTCGGCCTGGATGCCGGCCAGACGCCTGAGTCATCTGACACCGCTGGAGGCCATCCGCGGCACAGGGGAAATGGAGCTGAAAAAGCCGAAAAAGTCAGGGATACTCTGCCGTCTGTTCGGCATAGAAGGAGAGCTTGCGGGAAATGCTCTTAAGGCCCGGAAAAAAGCCCTGCGCACCTCCTCATTTTCGCTGACTCTGTCTTTTCTGGCCTTTGGGTTCGTGCAGTGCCTGTTTGCTGTCATGACGCTCAATACGGATCTGACCTATTTTGACAAATACCAGAATGTATGGGATGTGATGGCAGTGGTCAGTGATACAGATATAGAAGATTTTGAAAAGACGGAAGAGGTGAAGAGTCTGCCTGGTGCGCGGGACGCCCTGATCTATCAGAAGGCATCGGCAAAGCGGCTGGTGACGGAACAGGAGCTGAGCAGGGAGTTTCTGGAAGCCGGAGGCTTTGAAAGAGCTCCGGAGCAGTATGTAATTGGGACAGACGGAGGCTGGCTGGTCAATGTCCCTGTTTATATTCTGGATGACGCCAGTTTCCTGGCCTATTGCGGGCATGTGGGAGCAGAGCAGAGCCTTGATGGGGCTGTGATTCTGAATCAGGTCCGGGATGACCGGGATCCCAATTTCCGTGTCAGCTCTTTCTTCCCCTATTTGAAGGAGTACCAGACCTCTGAGGTTCTGAGACGGGCCGGGGAAGAAGAGACAGGGGTGGAAATTCCTGTTCTGGGGTATGCCGGAGAGCTTCCGGTGATGCGGGAGGAGTACCAGACTCTGGATTATTATGAAATGGTGCAGATTCTGCCAGTGTCTCTGTGGACGGAGATCAAAGAACAGATCGGAGGAACGGAAAATGGCACCTGTATCCGGCTTCTGGCCGGAGACAGCGGGGATGACGCGTATACAGAGATTCCGGCGGAGAAAGAGCCCTCAGAAGAAGAGCTGGAGACGCTGGAGGCGGAACTGAAGGAGGCAGCCGGAAGCAGCTATACACTGGAGACTGAAAACCGAATTGGGGACCGCAGAGCCAGTGACGCGGCAAACCGGGCACTTCAGACCATACTTGGAGGTTTCTGTGTTCTCCTTGCTCTGATTGGCATTGGAAATGTATTTTCCAATACACTGAGCTTTACCTGGCAGAGGCGCCGGGAGACGGCCCGTTATCTGTCTGTGGGCATGACCCCTGGACAGCTGGCCAAAATGTTCTGCGCCGAGGCTCTGGCGCTGGCAGGCCGTCCTGTACTTATCAGCCTGCCGGTTCTTTTTGCGGCCTCCTGGCTGTTTATGAAATCGGCTTATCTGGATCCGGCTCTTTTGCTGCCCAGGGCTCCGGTGGTTCCTGTTTTGTGCTTTGCCCTGGCAGTCTTCGGGTCTGTGGGGCTGGCCTATTATCTGGGATGCAGAAGACTGCTGAGGATGGATCTGGCGGAAGCTCTGCGGGATGAGACCTTCAGCTGAAAAAAGTATGCTTCAGGCCTTTTAAGGGCTGCAAAACAGCAGGGCGCCGAAATAGGTGATGGTATTCTGGCCGTTATTATAGCTTCTGCAGGTGTTTTTTTCGCAGATGGCCCGGATTTCGGGATAAAACCGAAGGCCGGCGGTCTCAATGACGCCGGCCTCGGAAAATCCTGTCTTCAGAGCTGTTTCTTTCAGCCGCCTGATGAGGGCGGCTGCTTCTGTATTCTGTTTTTCCATGATAATTCTCTGCCTTTTGGATTTCGCATGCAGGAAAGAAAAATCCCGCGTTTATTTCAGAATGGAAGAGGGAACATAGCCCTCAAGCTTCTGACCGTTCTGGGTGAAGGAAATTTTGGTCCATTCCTGTCCGTCTTCCCCGGTCACCCGTTTGATAACCGATACTTTCGTGCCGTTTTCCAGCGTGGTGCGGATATCCGCGTAGGGAGACGCGTAACTGCGTACCTGGGCTACTGCAGAAGAAGAGCTGCCCGAAGAACTGCTGGTGGAGGAGCTGCTTCCCGTGCTTCCGATATTCAGCAGGTCGCCGCGGATATAACCGGTCAGAGTGGAGCCTCCGGAGCGGTAAGAAATCTTGTACCATTTTCTTCCGTCGTCTTTTCCTGTCTGTTCGCCCACAATGGTGACAGAAGTGCCCTGTGAGAGCTTGGAGCGGATGTCGCCGTTTGTAGAAGCCCAGGTACGGATGTTTGCCACAGCAGGCCGGATCGTGGCGGGTGTGTTTGTGGAGCCGCTGCCGGAAGAAGAGCTCCCGGAGGAGGAGCCGCCGGGATTGTTTTCAGATAACAGATCGCCGCGGATATAGCCGTTTAACTGATATCCCCCTTCCGAATAGGAGACCTTGTACCAGGTCTGGCCGTCATCGCCTGTCTTGGAAGAAATCAGGCTTACGGTAGTTCCCTTGGACAGGCGGGAACGGATATCGCCTTTGGTGGATGCCCAGGTTCTCACACGGACGATATCAGCATTCACATATCTGGTGCCGGATACATCGGTGCCTCCGGAGGAGCTGCCGCCGGGGTTGCTTTCCACCAGCAGATCGCCGCGGATATAGCCTTCCACGGATACACCGTTTTGATTAAAAGAAACCTTGTACCAGGTGCGGCCATCGTCTGCTCCGGTTTTGGAGGAGACAATCGTTACGGTAGTTCCTTTGTTCAGGCGGGCGCGGATGTCCGCGTTTGTGGAAGCGTAAGAGCGGACGATGGCCACGCTGGGCTTCACATATCTGGTGCCGGAGGCAGAAGAAGAACTGCCGGAAGAAGAGCTTCCGGAGGAGCCGCCGGATACGTTCACCAGATCAGCTCTTACAAAGCCTTCTTTCGCGTCGCCGTTGTAGGCGAAGAACACGTCATACCATTTCAGACCGTCATCTCCGGTGGTTTCATCAATGATTGTCACCTCGGTTCCCTTTGTCAGCTTGCAGACGATGGAAGAATTGGTGGACGCGGAAGAACGGACATTTAATATGGGATTTTTCACTGTTCCTGTAGGACGGGCCGCCTGAGCGCGGAATGCCGGTGCCAGAAGCAGGGCGCAGAGCGCAGAGACAAGCAGCAGAAACAGAAAACGTTCCTTTTTGCGGGTGTTCAGTATATTCATCATAAAAGTCCCCCTTGATGCATTGGTATATTCGGGGCCGCAGTCAGGACTGCGGCCCCTTTCTCTTATATTCAGTATAATCTCCGGATATGGAAAAAGCAAGAAATCAGTCAGAGTATTAAGAAAATTATAAAAATTTCGGCTCCGGTTTACGCCATGCCGGCGGAAGAATAAGAGAATGCCGGTTTTAAACAGACCTAATCCGCCGGTTTAAGACCGGAAATGTCGGAGTCTATTACCAGTGAATAGTTGGTATAGTAGACCACGAAGCCAGGCTTGGCTCCGCCCGGTTTTTTCACGTGCTTTTTTTCCACGTAATCCACTTCCACCTTGTCGCTTCCCCGGTTTTTGGAATAGTAGGCTGCCAGCCGGCCTGCGTCCTCAAAGGCCCGGTCGGGAAGCCCGCGCCCTTCAGTTTTCAAGATCACATGGGAGCCGGGCACGCCTTTGGCATGGAACCACCAGTCATTTCCGGAGGCAAACTGGAAGGTCAGCTCATCATTCTGGAAATTGTTTTTTCCTACATAGATATCGAAGCCGTCGCTGGAAATATAGTGGAGAGGCTTTGAGGCAAGCTTTGGCTTTCTGCCCTTTCCCTTTACATTTTTGCGGCGGATATAGCCATATTCCATAAGCTCTTCCCGGACAGGAGCCAGATCCTCCTCGGTGAGCGCCATATCCAGAGAGGTCTGGATGGATTCCAGATGCTCGATTTCGCTCTTTGTCTCTTTCAGAAGTCCGGTGACAGCTTCAAAGGTCCGTTTGAGCTTGCCGTACTTGTCAAAATAGCGTTTGGCGTTTTCCTGAGGCGTCAGAGTGGGGTCCAGCGGAATCGTGATTTCTTCATTTGTGTAATAGTTCAGGGCCTGCATGGAGCGGGCGCCTTCCGCCACCCCATAGCCGTAGGTGTGAATCAGCTCTCCCCAGACTTTGTATTTGTCCCGTTTCTCCGTATCCTTCAGCTGTTTCAGCTGCAGATCGTATTTTTTCCGGGTACGCTCCAGCGCTGTCTGCACCACCCGGCGCAGGTCCGCGGATTTCTGGTGGATCCGGGTCAGCGTGTTCTTTTCCGCGTAATAGGTCTCCAGAAGCCGGGAGATGCCCGTGAAGGGCTGGACAGTCAGATCCCCATACATGGTAAGGGGAACAGCGGAAAATTCCACAGGCTCCTTTCCATTATAATAAATGCAGGGAGCAAACTGTTCTTCCTTTACAGTTTCCATGAGGCGCAGCAGCTGATGCTCCAGCATAGACTGCTCTTTGTCATCCAGAGCGGAGGCCGGCCGTCCGGATTCCAGGAAGGAGCGGTGGCAGAGCTCTTCTGCCATGGCCGGGGAGAAACCGGTCAGGGAGGTGTAAATGGCCTTTCCCAGAGCCGCAGGCTTTGCGCAGACTGCCCGGATCATTTCCGCCGGAGAGGCTGTGAGCGGATCCAGCTTATCCTGGGTATGGGGAATAAAGTAAGGCCGTCCGGGAAGCACCTCGCGCACAGAGCTGACTGCCAGAGATACATGCTTGATACTATCCAGAATCGTGCCGTCCTCCCGGCAGAAGATCAGGTTGCTGTGCTTGCCCATCAGCTCAGCGATCAGATATTTACGGCAGAGATCGCCCATTTCGTCCAGATGCTCGATCTCAAAGCGCAGAATCCGTTCCAGAGAAGGCTGGGTCACAGAGACTATACGGCCTCCGCCCAGATGCTTGCGCAGCAGCATGCAGAACCCCGGCGCCGTCATCGGCGCCGGCTTGTTCTGCTCTGTCAGATAGACCAGAGGCAGGCTGGCTGATGCGGAGAGCAGCAGCCGGTACTGGGACGCATTGTTTTTTATGGTAAGAAGAAGCTCATCCGCTTCCGGCTGGACGATTTTGGTGATGCGTCCGCCCACAAGCAGGTCAGAAAGCTCCTTTCTCAGACATGCGGTTGTAATTCCGTCAAATGCCATGGTGAATCACTCCTCATTTTCTGCTTTTTCGTTACTATTCACAGCCGATTCAGACATGGAAACAGATGTGTCGTGCTGGCACGTAAGCATCTGTTTCCATGTCTGAATCAGGACTGTGAAGCAGTCACCCCGCCCACATAAGCAGTCTTAGCTCCGTAAGGAGCGGAACTGGAGCCTCGAAGAGGCGACGAGTGCGCATGTGGGCGGGTGGCTGTGAATAGTAACGCTTTTTCTTTTTTCTTCTTTTCTTTCAGACTTCTTTCAGTATACTTGACACGCCCCGGAAATTCAACTAAAATATAATCCAAATGATCTGTGTGGAGTCCGCCGGATGGGCGTGCAGGCGCGTTCATCCGGCGGACTGCCCTTGAAAATAAACAGAAAAGAGAATTCCGTTATGGTGAAAAGTATGACTGGCTTCGGACGCTGTGAGGTATCCGAAGGCGACCGGAAAATGACAGTGGAGATGAAATCTGTCAACCACAGGTATCTGGATGTGTCCATCAAGATGCCGAAAAAGCTGAACTTTTTTGAGTCAGCCATCCGCAGTCTTCTGAAGAACTATCTTCAGAGAGGAAAGGTGGATGTATTCATTACCTATGAGGACCTGTCTGAGGCTGCTGTTTCTTTGCGGTACAATCAGGCCCTTGCGGCAGAATACCTGAAATATCTGAACCAGATGGCAGAAGAGTTCCAGCTGGAGCAGGATGTGAAGGTCAGCGCTCTTTCCAGATATCCCGAGGTGCTTGTGATGGAAGAAGTCCAGGAAGATGAGGAAGAGCTCTGGAAGCTGCTGGAGAAAGCGCTGAAAGGCGCCTGTGAACAGATGGCAGCGACCCGGGCCGCGGAAGGCGCCAATCTGAAGCGGGATCTGATGGAGAAGCTGGATGAGCTCCTGGAGCATGTGGCCTGCGTGGAAGAACGTTCCCCGCAGATTGTGGCAGAATACCGGGAGAAGCTGACCGGGAAGGTGAAGGAGCTTCTGGCGGATACGCAGATGGAGGAAAGCCGTATCGCCGCGGAAGTGACCATTTATGCTGATAAAATCTGTGTAGATGAAGAAATTGTGCGTCTGAAGAGCCATATCAAGAATACAAAGGCTGCCCTGGAGGAAGAGGACAGCGTGGGACGCAAGCTGGATTTTATCGCTCAGGAGATGAACCGGGAGGCCAATACGATTCTGTCCAAGGCCAATGATCTGGAGGTATCCAATCATGCTATTGAACTGAAGACCGGAATCGAAAAGGTCCGGGAACAGATTCAGAATATCGAATAAGGGGAGGAATATGGAGAGAAAAGGCATTTTGGTAGTGGTTTCCGGCTTTTCCGGCGCCGGGAAGGGAACGATCATGAAGGAACTGATCCGCAGATATGACAACTACGCCCTTTCCATTTCCGCTACGACCCGGAGTCCCAGAGAAGGGGAACAGGATGGCAGGGAATATTTTTTCAAGACCAGGGAAGAATTTGAAAAAATGATAGCGGAAGACGAGCTGATTGAGCATGCCTGCTATGTGGACAATTATTACGGGACGCCCAGAGCTTATGTGGAAGAGCAGCTTGCGCTGGGAAAGGACGTGATTCTCGAGATTGAGATTCAGGGCGCGCTGCAGATTCGGAAGCGTTTTCCGGATACGCTGCTTCTGTTTATCTCACCGCCGGACGCAGAGACTTTGAAAAAGCGTCTGATTGGCCGGGGCACCGAGACCATGGAAGTGATCGAAAGCCGTTTGGCCAGAGCAGTGGAAGAAGCAGAAGGAATCGAGAATTACGATTATTTTATTGTAAATGATGAGCTGGACGAGTGCGTGGAGCATGTGCACAGCCTGATTCAGGAAGAGCACAGGCGTGTATCCCGCAGCATGGAGCTTATTAATGAGATCAGAACAGAACTAAAAGAATTTCAGAAAGGATAAGGTGAGAATATGTTAGATCCCTCATACAAAGATTTGATGAAAGTGGTAAACAGCGAGGTAGAGGAGGGCGAAACTCCTGTAGTAAACAGCCGTTATTCCATCGTGCTGGCCACAGCCAGGCGTGCCCGCCAGATTATCGCAGGCGAGACACCGCTGGTGGATGCGGACGGAAAGAAACCGCTGTCCATAGCGATCCAGGAGCTGGAGAGCGGCAAGATTAAGATTCTCTCTGAGGAGGAGGCTGCGGCTCAGGAAGCTCTTGAGGCAAAGGCGGCTGAGGAGGCTGCAGCGCTGGCGGCAAAGGCAGCGGAAGAGCAGGAAGAGGATAAAGCAGATACCCAGGAAGAGGCTGCGGAAGAGGAAGCGGCTGAGGACGGAGAAGAATAATCCCAGGCTTTCGGAGAAAAGTATATGCGGAGCCGCCTGCCACAGATTTGTGGCAGGCGGCTCTTTGACTGTGCGGCAGGAAAAGTATAGAAAAGTACAAATAAGTTGCACAATTCGGTAACCCCATTGACACATTTCCCGGGACTTTGTTAAGCTGGATAATAACAAAGGGAGAGACCGCATTCCGAGGATGGATGCGGCATTCGGCGTGATAAAAACGCCGTGTCTTGTGTTTCAGGAGGGAATATGATGAGAATTATCAAGGCTAAGGATTACGAAGACATGAGCAGAAAGGCAGCAGCTGTTCTGGCGGCCCAGGTGACGGTAAAGCCGGACTGCGTTCTGGGGCTGGCTACAGGTTCTACGCCTATCGGAACCTATGACTGCCTGGCAAAATGGTGTGATGAGGGAGTTCTGGATTTCTCCAGAGTATCCACAGTAAACCTGGATGAGTACAGAGGCCTGGACCATGCAAATGATCAGAGCTACTACTATTTCATGAATAAGAACCTGTTCAGCAGAATCAACATTGATCCGGCAAACACCCATGTTCCCAACGGCATGGAACCGGATCCGGAAAAGGAAAGCAGAAGATATGAGGAGCTGATCCGCTCCTTGGGCGGAATCGATATTCAGCTTCTGGGTATCGGCCATGACGGACATATCGGATTCAATGAGCCCAACAGCTTTTTTGACAAATATACCCACTGCGTGGATCTGACAGAGATGACCATAGAGGCAAATAAGCGCTTCTTTGCTTCCGCTGATGAGGTGCCGCGGCAGGCTTACACCATGGGTATCGGAACCATCATGCACGCAAGAAAGATTCTGATGATTATCAGCGGAGAGGATAAGGCAGAGATTGCAGCAGCGGCCATCTGCGGAGAAGTGAAGCCGGAGGTGCCGGCGTCCATCCTCCAGTTCCATCCGGATGTGACCATCATTGGCGATGAGGCGGCTCTTTCCAAGATTCCGGAGTAATTTTGAAATTGATTTCCGCGATCCTGCACCGGGCGGACGTGCCAGCACGTCCGCCCGGTGTTTTTGTCCGCGGAAATGACGGCTGCCCAGGCAAGGCAGCCTAATCTTCCGAACGCATAAAGAAGCGGAACAGATAGAGGCCGCTGACGCCCACAAGCGTATAGACGATCCGGGAAAGCAGACTCATGTTTCCGAAAAGAAAATTCACCAGATCAAAACGGAAGAGGCCGATCAGCCCCCAGTTTATGGCGCCTATGATGGCGATGGTGAGAAATGTACAGTCTAAGAACTTCATCTAAAGGGATTCTCCTTTCTGTAAAGACCGCAAAAACTGCGGTCCCTGTATTGTTTATCAGTAATAGACTGTACAGAAGAAAGAAAAATTATTCATAGAATAACTGCATATAGGAACCTATACGAAACGATTGGACTCGGAATCGTAGGAATAATCGATGGACGCAAGAGTATGTTCCACAGATTCACGGTCCAGATTAAGAGACTGGCACAATTCATCCAGCGAAGGATAATGATCCCGGAGCTGTGTATTCATCCAGCTTAACAGCATAAATGGATCTTTTGGTATCATAATAAACTACCTCCTGTCGATTTGTATAATAAGTCATTGCTCCGGAACTTGCAAGCAGTAATTTTTTCTGTTACACTGAATTCAGAGGCTGTTCAGAGAAAAAATCTGCAGGCCGAAAGTGACGTCAAAGGAGACAGGAAAGAAAATGGAAAATAACAGCAATGAAAGACAAAGGTTGAAAAAGATTCAGAGACTGACTCTGATTGTGCTGGCAGTGATGACAGTGATCATTATCGGGTACGCGGTCTATGGACTGGTTGTGAAATCCATAAATATCAAAGTGTTTGAAATTATGCTTGGCTGTTTTGTGGTAGTTTATCCGGTTCTGTCGGATATTGTGGAGCCATGGCGGATGGGAATGCTGAAAAACCTTACGCAGGAGCGGCGCGCAGGTTATCTGAAGGTGCTCCTGATGGATGTGATCGGGTCCGGAGCTCTGCTGTACTGGATTCTGGGACTTGATTCGGAAGCCGGGAACAATATCCTGATTCCCTTTTTGATTTATTTCCTGACTGTACAGATGAAACGGAAATACCGTCTGGAGTTTGAGGGAAAGACAGAGGAGAATACGGAGGTAAACGCAGAGGAGAGCACAGAGGAGAACATAGAGTCTGGAGAGCAGGACGGAAAATAAGGTCTGGGATACCAAATACAGAGCGGGCTCATAAGCCTGCTCTGTCTGCATATATTGGAAAAAAGAGTTTCTCCGGCTGCGGATATTAGGATTTCAAAGGCGCGGACATAAATACTGCCGGCAGGGGAGACGGAGCGGCATTTGAGTAAAAGGAATAGACAGGAACTTCCGGCATGGCTGCGGGGACTGCTGACAGGAATTTTTGGAATCAGTATGGTTCTGGCTGCGGCATGGCTCCGGGGGGAAGAGGCAGAACAGGAAAAGACGCAGACGGTGTCAGAAGAAACATGGGCGGACAGAGGACTGGAAGAAGAAGCAGATTTGTCAGAGACAGTTCCGGCGGACAGCATGGAGGAAACGGAATATCCGGTTCAGGAGAATAAAAAGATAGCGCTGACCTTTGATGATGGTCCCCATCCTTACTATACGGAGCAGCTGCTGGACGGTCTTGCCGAAAGAGGCGTCAAGGCAACGTTTTTCCTTCTGGGCTGTAATATCGAAGGAAATGAAGAGGTAGTCCGGCGTATGGCCGAGGAAGGCCATCTGATCGGAAACCATACGTATTATCATGTGGATATCACCACGCTGCCGCAGGAGGAAGCCTGCGCGGAGATTCAGGACACCAGCAGAAAGATTACGGAAATCACAGGGCAGCCGGTGGAATATGTGAGGCCTCCTTTTGGCAGCTGGAGCCAGGAGCTGGAGTGTGAAGTAATGATGATTCCCATTTTCTGGTCTGTGGACACACTGGACTGGAGTACCAGAAACGCAGATCTGCTGGTACAGCAGGTGGTATCTGAGGTGGAGGAAAATGACATTATTCTGATGCACGATTCCTATAAAAGCACGATACAGGCTGCCCTGCGGATTGTAGATCTGCTGCAGTCGGAGGGTTATGAGTTTGTGACGGCTGATGAACTGATACTGGAATGAGGAGAGAACCATGGATTTATGTGACTATATGCGGGAGAGCCAGATGAAGCAGGAGGCTCCGCTGGCATCCCGGCTGCGTCCGCGGACGCTGGACGAGATAGTGGGACAAAAACATATTCTGGGAAAGGACAAGCTGCTGTACCGGGCGATTCGGGCTGATAAGCTGGGTTCCCTGATTTTTTACGGGCCGCCCGGCACGGGAAAGACCACGATTGCCCAGGTAATCGCAAATACCACAAAAGCGGATTTTACCCAGCTCAATGCCACAGTGGCCGGAAAGAAAGACATGGAGGCTGTGGTGTCGAAGGCAAAGGACAACCTGGGCATGTACGGCCGCAAGACGATTCTTTTTGTGGATGAGATCCACCGCTTTAATAAGGGGCAGCAGGACTATCTGCTTCCCTTTGTGGAGGACGGTACTCTGATTTTGATTGGAGCTACTACAGAGAATCCTTATTTCGAGGTAAACGGGGCGCTTCTGTCCCGGTCTGTGGTGTTTGAGCTGAAGCCTCTGGACAAGGAGGATATTCTGGAGCTGATACGCCGGGCTGTTACAGACACAGAGCGCGGCATGGGAGCCTATCATCCGGAGATCACAGAGGAGGCCGCCCAGTTTCTGGCAGATATTTCAGGAGGAGACGCGAGAGCAGCGCTGAACGCGGTGGAGCTGGGTGTGCTGACCACGGAAAAGAGTGAGGACGGGAAGATTCACCTGACTCTGGATGTGGTTTCCGAATGTATCCAGAAGCGGACTGTGCGCTATGACAAAACCGGCGACAATCATTACGATACGATTTCAGCTTTTATCAAGAGTATGCGGGGATCAGATCCGGACGCGGCAGTCTACTACCTGGCGAAAATGATTTACGCGGGAGAGGATGAGCGTTTTATTGCCAGAAGAATCATGATCTGCGCCTCTGAAGATGTGGGAAACGCAGATCCCATGGCGCTGACTGTGGCGGTGTCTGCCGCTCAGGCTGTGGAGCGCATCGGTTTCCCGGAGGCTCAGATTATCCTGGCTCAGGCGGCCTCTTATGTGGCCTGCGCGCCTAAGAGCAATTCGGCGGTGATGGCCATCAGCAAGGCTATGGAGTCGGTAAAGACCCGACGTACCAGCGTGCCGCCTCATCTTCAGGATGCCCATTACGGAGGAGCCGGAAAGCTGGGACATGGCATCGGATACAAATATGCCCACAATTATCCCAATCATTATGTGGAGCAGCAGTATCTACCCACTGAGCTTCTCGGAGAGACCTTCTACGAGCCCTCGGACAATGGATATGAGCATCAGATCCGGGAATATTTTAAAAAGATCAGAGGAGAGCAGGAAAAAAATAAGACAGGCGGGGAAGAGGCTTAAGGTACCGCCTTCCCCGCCGCAGATGAAACACTCTGGCTGGCATCTGCTGCAGAAGAAACTGCAGTTACAGAGTCTCTGGCTCCGGATATTCCGTTCCGAAGGTTTCTACGGTGACAGATTTCATGACCTGGGGAGTCATGGGACGGTCTCTGTAATCCGTAGGGGTCTGAGCGATACGGTCTACCGCGTCCAGTCCTTCAATGACCTTTCCAAAAGCAGCGTAGGCGCCGTCCAGATGGGGAGAGGTCTGGTGCATGATAAAGAACTGGGAGCCTGCGGAATCCGGATGCATGGCGCGGGCCATGGACAGGACGCCGGGAGTATGCTTCAGATCGTTTTTGAAACCATTCTGTGAGAATTCCCCTTTGATGGAATAGCCGGGGCCTCCCATTCCGTTTCCGTCAGGACAGCCGCCCTGAATCATAAAGCCATTGATGACCCGGTGGAAGATGAGGCCGTTGTAAAAGCCTCTGTTCACAAGGCTGATGAAGTTATTGACTGTATTCGGTGCAATATCAGGATAAAGCTCTGCTTTGATAATGTCACCGTTTTCCATTTCAAATGTAACTATTGGATTTGCCATATTCATTCTCCTTTTCAGTACGCAGACTGTCTGTGGCCTGCGGTAGTGTCACATTTATATTAACGGAAAAGAAGAACAACGTAAAGGAGTTTTTGAAAAATGCTGAAGGGTCTTGTGATAGCGGCTTCTGACACGCAGGTACTGAAGGAGAAACTGGACAGAAGTCATTTTCCATGGAGGGAAGCGGAAAGCAGAGAGGCGAAAGGGCTGGAGAAGGCAGTCAGGGAACTTCATGCAAAGCCGGAGGAGCTTCTGTGCCTGGTGGAAACAGACAAGGATGAAAAAACGGCTCTTTCTCTGGGGTTTTTCTGCATAGGTTACCTGAATCCGGGACTTCCGGAGCAGAGGCTGTCCGGCTGCCGGATTCTGCTGGAAGGCTTTCAGGAGATTGATGTACCTTTTCTGCAGAATGTGCACACACGGGCGCTGGGACTTCCGGTGCAGATTGCGGAGACAAGACGCCTTCTGATTCGGGAGATGACCCTCGCGGATCTGGACGATGTGAATGCTCTTTACCAGGAAAGCGGTCCGGCCGGCTTTCTGCAGCCTTCCAGTCTGGACAGGCAGGAGGAAGAGGAAAAAATAAAGGCTTATATTACTTACATGTATGGTCTGTGGCAGTTTGGCATGTGGGTGGTGATAGAAAAGGCGAGCGGCAAGCTGATTGGGAGAGTCGGATTCGGCATTGCGGATTATCTGAATTTCTCCGAGATCGATATGGGATATCTGATTGGGGAGAAATACCGCCGCCGGGGCTACGCAGAAGAAGCAAGCAGGGCAGCCTTAAGCTATGCGGAGAATACGCTGGAGCTTCCCCAGGTCAGCGCCTACATAGACCGCGAAAATCTGGTCTCTCTGCATTTGATAGAAAAGCTGGGATTTTGCAGGAAAAAGGAATTTATGTATCAGGGAAGAGGATTGTGCCGGTATGTGCTGCGGCTGTGCTGAGCCTGGGATTGGCACCATGCTGATTTCCAATGGGCTGTCTATTCTGGCTGTGGGAATCCTGGTCCTGTTTGTGTAGAAGTTTGACATGAATTTGGGAAAAAGAAAAGGAGGCATCTCCCTGGGAATTTTATTCCCGCGGGCAGTGAGCCAAGCGGACGCGCTTGCGCATCCATTTGGCGAACGCCGCGAGGGTCAAAAACCCCGATGCAAGCATTGGGGTTTTTGACTTTCCGGAAGAGAGGCCTCCTCATTTTTTATGAGAATTTATGAATGGCTCTGTACGTAAGCAGCCACAGCCTTGTCCTGAATCTGAATGTGATTCAGAAGCCACTCGGTAATATTCTTATTTACTGCTTCCACGAAAGCGTCTGTAGGACCTTCTTCTTCCTCCAGCATGTCCAAAAGCTCATGAACAGCCTTTACGAAAGTCTGATGCTGCTCCTTGTGCGCTTCGATGCCCGGATAGCCTGCGTCCTCCTGCAGCTTTTCCTCAGCCTTGAAGTGGAATTCCGTATAATCCAGAAGAAAATTCAGGGTCTGGATGGCTGTACGCTTCTCAGTGCCCATATAGCAGCTTTCCAGCAGTTTGTTTACCCGGTCAATCAGTTCCTTATGCTGCTGATCGATCAGCTCGTTTCCAGTTTCAAGAGATTTATCAAATGTTACGCTCATGGAATGTTCCTCCTTCGGTTTTCTTTCTGTTTCCAGCGCATACTGATACAAAACTACCATTAAGTATATGCAAAATGGCAGGAATAATCTGTTGCAAATGCAACAAATGAGAAAAAATTGCAGATGCCCGGGGGATATGGTAAGATATCTGAAAAAGAAGCGCGGCGGATTCCTTCCGGGCAGGGCGGAAGCCGGAACAGATGGAGGACGGACAAAGATGTCTTTAAAGAAAAAAAATATATGCAGCAGGATAAACGGGCTTAAGATCCGGCTGATTCTGGGGGCAGGGCTGGCAGTTCTGGCAACGGGTCTGATGGGCTGTTCCGGATCAGGAAGGGCACAAAACACAGAAGCGGACAGCCTGGAGGCGGAAGCAGATGGCCAGGAGGCAGAGGCTGGAGAGACTGCCGGGCAGACAGATATTCCGGAGGAGACAGAAAGTCCTGCAATCGGGCTGATCCTTTTCAGCCGTGACGGAGAGGAAAATGAGAGCGTCATTGCAGACATGTCGGAAATGGCGGAAACAAATGGCCTGGAGCTTCTGATTTATACTCCGGATGTGTCTGAAAAAGAGGCACAAGAAGCAGGAGATATGGAGACGGGCACATTTTTAATTCGTGACGTGGACCCTGTAGAATATCAGATGATGGGGGTAAACTGGCTGGTGTCGGAGAATGCGGATGTGATTGCAGTGCATGCCAGCCACCGTGAGGCGCTGGAAGGAGTGCTCTCAGCGGCCCGGGGTGTGGGCATCCAGATCTGTGCCTGGGGACAGGAGCTGACAGAAGGAAGCTTTGACCTGTATGTGGAAAATGGCAGTGAGGTGCCGGAAGCGGTGCTGGAGCTTCTGGGAGAGGACTGAAAGCTCTTTTCTGACTGAAAGCATCCGCGTCATTCAGCAGCAGCTTACAGAGAAAAGAGCAGAAACACGAAAAATCTAATAGCAATCGGCAGTGGCCTGCGGAGAAAAGAGCAATCACTCAGAAAATCTCCCCAGGCCGCTGCCCTTCATATTATTCCAAGAATAGGTTTACCGGTCCCGGTAAAGCTAAATCGAAAAGCCAGATTTATTCCAGATTCAGTCTCTTTGTCATAAAGTAATTGGCCAGCAGATAGGCAGCAATGCCGGTAATCAAACTGATCAGCATGGAGAAAATCCAGGGCAGCCAGAAGACGGCGGCAGTCGTCGTGCTGTCCGAGACAGTGGCGATAAGTGTGCTGTTTCCGTAGACGACCACTCCGGTGACTGCGGAGAAAATCATGCTGATGATGCTGGTTATCATGGTTACTCCCACATAGACGCCCACAGAAGCCAGAATTTTATGGCTGTTGAAGCTGTGTCCTATGGCAATGCACATGTAGATGGTCAGGATTCCGCTGACTGCATCTATCAGAAACAGCAGAAGATAAAGCGGAATGCCCAGACCGGCGGAAACGCCGAAAGCATCCGGAAAGCTTTCAAACATGACTGCAAGGCCTTCCGGCAGGGCCTGGAGCATCTCCCCGTTGATGAACAGGCCGAACACGGATAAAATTACCAGAATGGCATCCACGGTCTGCCAGACAAAGCATACGATCAGCTTGCTCCAGATATGAGCAGAGGCTGTCACTGGAAGCGTGTGCATCAGGTATCCCTCATCCGTAAACAGATTTTTCCGGAAACGCAGGATACTCAGGTAGATATAGGTAATCATGGCTGCAGTAATCAGAGCAATGACATAGAAAAACACCAGCAGCACATTCAGAACGTTGTACCAGACATTCTGTGACAGGACAATAGACCGCGCAGGATTGTTGAATACGGTAAGCTGAAGATAAAACCGCCCGATAATGGTAATGGCAATCAGTCCCAGGTGGAGAGGTATCATCAGACGGTTTACCGCTTTAAATTCGTTTTTAATCAGTT
>CALWAV010000007.1 GCA_944375745.1 uncultured Merdimonas sp. | reverse complement strand
TTCGGGATGAAGGCTCCGAAGCTCTGTCCTCCGGCTCCCTTGCATTTTACAGTAAAGGTGTCTTCTTCCAGGCCTTCCGGATACCGTTTCGTGATCTCAGAGCCGAACATGGTGCCGAAAGCACGGTCTGTATTGCTCACATCCAGCTCGATGCTCCGCTTGCTTCCGGTTTCCAGAGCGGGAAGCAGCTTCTTGAACAATACTTTCTGATCCAGTGTCTTCTCCAGCTCAAAATTATATACCTGCTTCGGATCGAAGGTCACTTTCTGGCCCTTGCCTGCATAAGGATTGTTCAGAATCGCGGACAGATCAATGGACGCTGCGCGGCCCTTCAGATCCTCTTTCATCTTCAGCAGATCCGTGCGGCCTACCAGCTCATCTACAGTGCGTACACCCAGCTTGGCCATGTACTCCCGCAGATCCTGGGCAATAAATTTCATAAAGTTCATGACATATTCCGGTTTTCCGCGGAACCTCTTCCGGAGCTCCGGATTCTGGGTCGCTACGCCTACCGGACAGGTGTCCAGGTTGCAGACACGCATCATCACGCAGCCCATGGTTACCAGCGGAGCTGTCGCAAAGCCGAATTCCTCAGCGCCCAGCATGGCCGCAATGGCCACATCCTCGCCAGTCATCAGCTTTCCGTCTGTCTCAATGCGGACACGTCCCCGGAGGCCGTTCTGGATCAGGGTCTGGTGGGTCTCCGCCAGTCCCAGCTCCCAGGGCATTCCCGCGTGGTGGATGGAGCTTCGCGGAGCCGCGCCCGTTCCTCCGTCATAACCGGAAATCAGGATAACCTGGGCCCCGGCCTTTGCCACGCCGGCCGCTACGGTTCCCACACCGGCCTCAGAGACCAGCTTTACGGAAATCCGCGCGTCCCGGTTGGAATTCTTCAGGTCGTAGATCAGCTGAGCCAAATCCTCGATGGAATAAATATCATGGTGCGGCGGCGGGGAAATCAGGGACACACCCGGTGTGGAATGTCTCGTCTTCGCAATCCAGGGATATACCTTGCCTCCCGGCAGATGGCCGCCCTCGCCGGGCTTCGCGCCCTGGGCCATCTTGATCTGCAGCTCCTTGGCGCTTACCAGATAGCGGCTCGTCACACCGAAACGTCCTGAAGCCACCTGCTTAATGGCGGAGCATTTATTCAGACCATCCGGACCGATTTCCAGACGCTCCAGGCTCTCGCCGCCCTCGCCGGAATTGGATTTTCCATGAAGGGTATTCATGGCAATGGCCAGACATTCATGGGCCTCCTGGGAAATGGAACCATAGGACATGGCGCCCGTCTTAAAGCGGGTCACGATAGACTCCACACTCTCCACTTCCTCAATGGGCACGCCCTTCTTCGGATAGTTGAAGTCCAGAAGCCTTCTCAAATATCCCCGGTTCGTCTCGCCGCCTATAAGCTCCGTATATTCCTTGAACATCTTGTAGTCGCCGCGCTTTGTGGACTCCTGCAGCAAATGGATGGTCTGGGGATTATACAGGTGCTTCTCCCCGCCGCTTCTGCTCTTGTGGCGTCCCACGCTCTCCAGAGTCAGATCCACATTCAGGCCCAGCGGGTCGAAGGCCGCAGAGTGAAGCTCATCCGCCTGCTTCGCGATGTCATCCAGCGTAATGCCGCCCACACGGCTGACTGTTCCCGTGAAATATTCATCCACCACTTTTTTATCAATACCGATTGCCTCAAATATTTTGGAGCCCTGGTAAGACTGGATTGTGGAAATTCCCATCTTGGAAGCAATCTTTACAATACCGTGCAGGATTGCGCTGTTATAGTCATCTACCGCCGCGTAATAATCCTTGTTAAGCAGATGGGAAGCCACCAGCTCCCGGATGGTCTCCTGGGCCAGATAGGGGTTGATGGCGCAGGCGCCGTAACCAAGCAGTGTGGCAAACTGATGCACCTCTCTGGGCTCGCCGCTTTCCAGAATCAGGGCCACGCCGGTACGCTTCTTGGTCGTTACCAGATGCTGGTTCAGGCCTGCCACAGCCAGCAGAGACGGAATCGCCACGTGATTCTCATCCACACCCCTGTCAGAGATAATCAGGATATTGACTCCCTCCCGGTATGCCCGGTCCGCATCCATATACAGGCGGTCCATGGCCTTCTTCAGGCTTGTATTTTTATAATAGGTAATCGGAAGCACCTCAACCTTAAAGCCCGGCACCTTCATGCTCTTGATTTTCAGAATATCCGTGTTCGTCAAAATCGGATTGTTGATACGCAGAAGGTGGCAGTTCTCAGGTTTCTCTTCCAGAACATTTCCGTTTTTGCCTACGTAAATGGTCGTAGACGTCACAATTTCTTCTCGGATGGAATCGATAGGCGGATTCGTTACCTGGGCAAAACGCTGCTTAAAATAGTTGAACAGCGGCTGATGCTTGTCAGACAGAGCCGCGATGGGCGTATCAATACCCATGGACGCAATGCCCTCGCTGCCGTTCTTCGCCATATCCAGAATGGAATTGCGGTATTCCTCGTAGTTGTATCCGAAGGATTTCTGAAGTCTTCTTCTCTCATCTGCCGTAAACTCCGGCACACGCTCATTGGGAATCTTCAGATCTTTCAGCTGCACCAGATTCCGATCCAGCCACTCACCGTAAGGCTGGGCAGAAGCGTATTTCTCCTTCAGCGCTTCATCGTCCACGACCTCTCCCTTTACCGTATCCACCAGAAGCATCTTTCCGGGATGCAGGCGCTCCTTCACAAGAATCTTCGTGGGATCGATATCCAGCACACCTACTTCCGAGGACAGGATCAGGGTATCGTCTGTGGTGATATAGTAACGGGAAGGCCGAAGACCGTTGCGGTCCAGAACGGCTCCCATCACATCTCCGTCGCTGAACAGAATGGAAGCCGGACCGTCCCAGGGCTCCATCATGGTTGCGTAATATTGGTAGAAATCTCTCTTTTTCTGAGACATGGCTCTGTTATTGTCCCAGGGCTCCGGAATCGTGATCATTACGGCCAGAGGCAGATCCATACCGCTCATTACCAGGAATTCCAGCGTGTTGTCCAGCATGGCCGAGTCAGAACCGGAGGCGTTCACCACCGGGAGCACCTTATTCAGGTCCTTTTTCAGATGAGGCGACTCCATGGTCTCCTCCCGGGCCAGCATCTTATCCGCATTTCCCTGAATCGTATTGATCTCGCCGTTGTGCACGATGAAACGGTTCGGGTGGGCCCGCTCCCAGCTGGGATTCGTATTTGTGCTGAAACGGGAATGCACGATGGCGATAGCCGACTCGTAATTCTCATCCTGCAGATCCGTAAAGAAGGACCTGAGCTGGTGCACCAGGAACATACCCTTATATACAATCGTCCGGCTGGAAAGGGATACCACATAGGTATCATCGTTGGACTGCTCAAAGACACGGCGGGCCACATAGAGCTTCCGGTCAAAGTCCAGTCCCTTTTCCACATCTGCAGGCCGTTTTACAAAGCCCTGCATGATGCACGGCATCTTCTCCAGAGCCTTGCTTCCCAGTACCGCCGGAACTGTCGGCACCTCTCTCCAGCCCAGGAACTCCATGCCTTCCTTTTCCACAATAATCTCGAACATCTTGCGGGCCTGATTCCGCTTCAGCTCATCCTGGGGGAAGAAAAACATTCCGATTCCGTAATCTCTTTCTTCACCTAAAAAGACGCCGAGAGGTTTGACTGCTTCGGAGAAAAACTTGTGGGAAATCTGTAATAAGATTCCTACTCCGTCGCCCGTCTTACCTTCGGCGTCTTTGC
>CALWAV010000006.1 GCA_944375745.1 uncultured Merdimonas sp. | reverse complement strand
TCGATATCACCAATCAGATCCGTGTTCACGATCAGGACGCTTCCATCCAGCACGTTTCCGGTGATAAAGCCGCAGGTATTCTTGTAGGCATCGATGACATTTTCATCGTTGGGCGATACGTAGGGCTCCCAGAGGTCTTCGTTATCGTTCATGGTGGACCAAGAGCCTCCGAACAGTACGTCAGCGTACGGATCGTTCTGTTCGGACTGGATTCTCTTTACAAGCTCTCCCGTTCCTGCCTGAATGAGCTCCACATCCACGCCGTACTTTTCCTCAAAAAGCGGAATCGTCGCATTGATCAGTCCCTCGGAGTTGGGAGAATAAATCACCAGCTCTCCTCCTCCCACGGATTCTTCTCCGTCAGAGGCTTCCTCTGTCTGGGCGTCTCCGGAATCTGCGCTTTCTGTTCCGCCGCCTCCGCAGGCTGCAAGCCCTGCTGTCATGGCAGCTGTCAGCAGTAATACCATCCATTTCTTTTTCATATCTTTCCCTCCTTAGTAAAGTTTTTTGATAATTTAATCCTAACCTTTTTATTTATTTCAAAATACCCACATTTCTGAACAAACGGAAAAAATACCGAACAAATTCTGTCCGGTATTTTTCCTTACGCTCCCAAAAGAATCTCCGGCAGAATTTTTCACACCATCTGCTGATAATCCTTCGCAGAGCATCCCATATATTTTTTAAACACATGATTAAAATACTTATATTCTCCGATTCCCACTTCCCAGCCTACCTCCGAAAGGGGACAGGCTTTCTCCCGGATCAGCTCCAGAGCCTTCTGAATCCGGTACCGGTTCAGATATTCTATGACCGTAGTTCCGGCTGTTTTCTGAAATCTCTGGCTGATATAACGCTCCGAATAATGAAGCTCTTCCGCGAAATCAGACAGCATAATCTTATTTCTGTAATGAGCCGAAATATATTCCAGAACCTTCTGAACAACCGGGTCCTGATATCCGCGGTCCAAATCCAGCAGAGAAATGTATTTCAGCTTTGTCTCTTTCTGATTTTTCTGCCTGAGATAGCTGATATTTTTTGATTCCAGAACCGCCTGGGCCAGTGCTTCCCGCATCTCGTTCATATTCAGCGGCTTCAGCACATATCCGGACACTCCGTTGCGTATGGCTTCCCGGGCGTACTCAAATTCCGAATATCCGGTCAGAATCACAGCCGCATAATCGTACTTCAGCTTTGTGGCTGACAGCATGGCAAGCCCGTCCATTACCGGCATATTGATATCGGTGATCACAATATCCGGCTTTAATTCCTCGATCATGCGCATCCCTTCTTCCCCATCCCCTGCCTCTCCGGCGACGCAGCAGCCGAACTCCTCCCAGGGAATGGAATGGCGGATTCCATGACGGATAATTTCCTCATCTTCTACCAGCAGCACTCTGTACATCCTTCTCTCCTCCTCGAATCCACAGCCGCAACGTCACCGTAAAGCCCTCTCCCTCCTGGCTTTCCAGAGTGAGGCCGCTGTCATGTCCATATTCCAGGTAAATCCTTCTGTTTATATTCTGAAGCCCGTTATGGGCAATATTGATTTTTCCGGAATTCAGAATACTCCGAAGCACCTCTAAAGTGGTCTGGGGCTGTCCCGGGCCGTCGTCCTTCACCTGCAGAATCAGATAGTCCCCCTCGATAAAGCCCTGAATCCACACGCAGATAGACGCTTTCTTGCGGAAACCGTATTTCAGGCTGTTTTCAATCAGCGGCTGAAGCAGCAGCTTGGGAATCACAATGGGATAGCATTCCTCACTGATCTCTATAAAATATTGAAATTTTTTACCGAACCTTGTCTTTTGAATCACCAGATAGTCTTCTATGTATTCCATATCCTCCTGCAGATAGGTGCAGTTTTTGGTGTTGTTAATGCTGTACCTGAGAATATGGGTGAAACGTTCAATCAGCTCATCTGCTTTTCTGGCATCCTGGACAATCAGGTACCGGATGTTGTCAAGCGTATTATAGATAAAATGCGGGTTAATCTGCGCCTGAAGATTCTGTATCTCCATACGGTTATTCACATTTGCCAGATCCAGATTTTTTTGATTCAGCTCATTGATGCTGACCATCATCTTATTAATCTGATCCGCGATTTCCTCCAGCTCATCTCCCGTATCTATCTTCACCCGGTGATATGGATCCTCTTTCCGGATTGTGCGGATCTCTCGGATCAGCTGTCCCACCGACTGAGATGTCTTTGCCGCCATGGTGTGCATCAGGTGGAAAAACATTCCCGTCCAGACAAGTCCCAACCCCAGGATAACGCTGAGTCCGATAAAAAGATAAGTCCGGCTGCCCGGAGTGTACACAAACGAATACAGATAAACTCCAGGCTCTTCCAGATACCGGCTGTCTGTCAAATACCGGCTGTCTCCAAACCACTCATACGCTCTCTGCGCCTCTGTCCGGAATTTGTTGATCGCAAAGCCCTCCAGAAAGCTGTAATTGGAACAGTAAATCACATCGCCGCGGGAATTTGTCAAAATCGCGTCATACTGATACTTCTGAAAATGCAGATTCCATTCTGAAGATTCCAGATACAAGGCCGCAGTCCCGGCAAAGGTCCCATCCCGGTACAGCGGACGCACCAGCACATACTCCGAAGTGTCTCCCGAGAAAAAATATACGGTGCTGTAGATCTCTTTCTTCCACGAGCGGGCATTCTCTCCCGCCGCCCGGTTAAACTCCATCCGGTGAAGGTTCATCTGTTCCTCCGAAAAATTTGAAAACCTCACCGTGCCTTCTCCGTCCGTCAAAATCAGCCGGATCCCCACAAGGGCATTCAGATTGTATTTGCTGACCTGATATCTCAGGTTCTTCTCATCTATCTCACCATCCAGGCATTCCCAGAACAATTCTGTATTCTCTTCTGACAGCAGAAATTCCTCTGAGGATCTCCAGATCTCCTGAAATGTGGCTTCCATCATATCCAGATGCTTCTCCTGTTTCAGGCGCTGATCCAGCATGCTGATGCCCAGTATCGCGATAATAAAAAATAAGCAGCCAATCAGAATCGTCAGAATAATCTGCTTGGAGGCGTGCTGTTCCAGTTCTTTTTGAAATCTGCTCTTTTCTTTCATCCTTCGCCTTCCGCTAAAAACAGCCTGCCGGAGTACCGGCAGGCTGTCTGAAACCTATTTGTATTATGCCTTTTCTGCCTATTCCTCAACCAGGGTATAATTATTTTCCAGAAGAGATTCTTCCGTGCTTTTCAGCGAAATCTCTCCCGTTCCCCCGGTGATGGTCAGAAGATTCTGCTCAGCCAGTTTGGAAACCGTATCTTCTGAAACAGGGATGACAATGGTCATGTTGTAAATCCCGTCTGCGTTCTCCGTCGTGCACTCCACGCCTTCCACGCTTCTATACTGTTCTGCAATTGCGTCAGAACGAGAAGCGACCTCTTCCTGCTCCACCGTATTCAATCCGGTCATATCCAGCTCTACAACCTCTGTAATCTGCTGTACCGTGTCTCCCTTAGCATCCAGCGTCAGGGTATCTGTCATTTTAACGCCGCTTTCCAGCTCTGTCTCCGCCGTATAAGCAGCGGTCTTTTCTCTTCCTCCGCACCCAGCCAGGGACAGCAGCATCAAAACGGCCAGCATGCAGCTGATCTTCTTTTTCACTTTTTCACCTTCCCACATTCAGCTATCTGCAAACTCAAGTAAAAAGATTTTATCATATTGCAGCACAAAACACTACAGCAAATTTCTTAAATTTTTATGAACTCCCATTCTCTTCCGCCAGTCTCAGTGCCGGTATACCAGGAGCATACTGCCTCTTCTGCGCCGGCACTACCTTACCTTGCCACAGGAGCCAGCAGCACCTTGCCTGTTCCTCTGTATACATTCACCAGGCCTTCGCCGGAGGCTGCAGATCCAAGCAGAGTCTTTCCGGAACGTTCTACGGTAAATTCCAGGCTTCCGCTCCATGCGACAGCCATATTCCCATCAATCTTCACCACATCGTTCTGAAGGGTGATCTCAATCAGCTCCTCCCGGGGGCTGTTGGATTCCAGACAAACCACGCCTGACCCGGTCAGTCCCAGGTTGAACAGGCCCTCTCCTCCTGCCACCGCGGAAGACAGATTGGAACGCATCACGGCCTTATGCTTTAACGAGGCCTCACTGGCCAAAAACAGGCCGTCATCCAGCACAATGGAGCCATTCCAGTCATTCAGATCCTCCAAAAGGATGTAACGGTAAGTAGGCTCGGTCACCAGGATGCCGTCTCCCGTGTACTCGGGCTTGATGGCAGACTCTCCTGTCACCTTTCCCCGTACTGCTTTTCCGAACAGGTCTCCTACTCCCTTGATTCCTGTGGTCGCGTTCACATTTCCGGCTGTCCACTGCATGGCGCCTGCCTGCAGGGTAACCGCTGCTTTGCTGAGATCGCAGATTACCTGGCGCTTGCGCACATTCATCTCATTGCAGTAGTATGCTGTCTGGGCGCTTTGCGGACTTACACTGAGATCCCGCAGATACTCCACCACTGTGAAAGCTCCCCGGCTTTCCAGCACTCTGACATCATCATTGTCCGTAAAATTTTTGATTTGAAACATATTCTCCCCCTCCTGGTTTCTTATATTATTACGGACAGGAGTTCCGTATTCCGGATTTCTGCCCGCTTTTGCCCAAATATGATATTCTATGTTTACTCCACCGGCTCCTCAGGAATGAACACGCGGCTGCTCACCGGATTTTCCTCGGCCTTTGCCTTTTCCCGGGCCTCTTCCACGAAATAATTCTGAGAACTCAAAGCTGTCTTTCCTCTCCGGTCTACCTTCACATAGGTGTCATCCGGCTGCAGAATGTGGGCTTTTACATTGTCCTGAAGCTCAATATTCAGAATATGAATCAGCTCTTCCTTCAATTCCGGACGCTCCACGGGGAAGAGAATCTCCACACGCTTCTCCAGGTTTCTCGGCATCCAGTCCGCGCTGGAGCAGTAGATCTCATCCTGACCGTTGTTGTAGAAATAATAGATCCGGCTGTGCTCCAGGAAATTTCCCACGATGGAGCGGACGGAAATATTCTCGCTGACTCCTGGAATTCCCACCTTCAGGCAGCAGATGCCGCGCACAATCAGCTCTATCTTCACGCCTGCCGCGGAAGCCTTGTAAAGGGCCTCGATCACATCACGGTCGCAGAGGGAATTCATCTTTGCGATAATATGGCCTTCTCCTCCGTTTTCCGCATGCTCCTGTTCTCTGCCAATCAGCTGCAGGAAGCGGTCCTTCAGCCAGATAGGAGCCAGCGTAAGCTTATTCCAGAAAGCCGGCTCAGAATAACCGGACAGCATATTGAAGACCGCTGTAGCATCCTCTCCGATAGGCGCGGAACAGGTCAGAAGACCCACATCTGTGTACTGCTTCGCAGTGGAATCATTATAGTTTCCGGTTCCCAGATGGACATAGCGGCGAATGCCGTCTTCCTCTCTGCGCACCACCAGGGTAATCTTGCTGTGGGTTTTCAGGCCTACCAGTCCATAGATAACATGGCAACCTGCTTTTTCAAGCATTTTTGCCCAGATAATATTATTTTCCTCATCGAAACGAGCCTTCAGCTCCACAAGCACAGAGACCTGCTTTCCATTCTCGGCCGCCTGAGCCAGGGCAGCGATAATCGGAGAATTACCGCTGACACGGTAGAGCGTCTGCTTGATAGCCAGCACCTTCGGATCGGAAGCCGCGTCCTTTACAAACTTCACCACCGGATCAAAGGTCTGATAAGGATGGTGAAGCAGAATATCCCCTTTCCGGATCTGCTCGAAAATATCACAGTCCGGCGGAAGCTCTTTGACAGGAGCCGGCACAAATTTCGGATTTTTCAGATCATCAAAACCTTCCAGGCCATACATCTTCATCAGGAAAGTCAAATCCAGCGGCCCGTTGATTTTGTAGATAGCCATATCCTTGATATCAAATTCCCGCCGCAGAAGCTTTAAGAGGCGCTTGTCGATCTTCTCTTCCACTTCCAGACGGATCACTTCGCCCCACTGGCGCTTTTTCAGCTGCTTCTGGATCTCCTTTAACAGGTCAGCCGCTTCATCCTCCTCAATGGTCAGGTCTGCATTCCGCATAACACGGTAGGGAGAAGCGCATATAATGTCATAGCTCAGGAAAAGCTGCTGCATGTTGCGCTCAATGATCTCCTCCAGCAGAATCACAGTCCGGCTGCCGTCCTTTCCGTGGGGAAGAGGCACAATACGCGGAAGCACAGAGGGAACCTGAACTGTGGCAAAATCCAGTTCTTTCTCTTTTCCTTCCTGATCTTTTTTGGAAAGAAGCGCGCCGATATTCAGCGTTTTATTGCGGATCAGCGGAAAAGGTCTTGAAGAATCCACCGCCATAGGCGTAAGCACCGGATAGACATTATCCCTGAAATACCGATCCACATAAACGCCCTGTTCCTCAGTCAGTTCCTCGTGCTGCTGAATCACATTCAAACCATGCTGGCGCAGCATCGGAAGCAGAGAACGGGAATAGGTGGAATACTGAAGGCCAACCAGCTTTTGCGTTTCCTCTCCGATTCGATCGAGCTGCTCCTGAGCCGTAAGCCCTGCAATATCCTTTTTCGTATAGTTGGCATTCACCATATCCTTCAGAGAAGCCACCCGGATCATGAAAAATTCATCCAGGTTGGAGGCAGTAATACTCAAGAATTTCAGACGCTCAAACAAAGGGATACTTTTATCCCGCGCCTCGCTCAACACTCTTTCATTGAAAGCCAGCCAGGAAAGCTCTCTGTTTCTGTAGTATTCCGTTTTTGTAAAATCTGTTTTTTCCATCTGCTATACCTGCCTTTTCTGCCGAATTATGGGCCTGATACTGAAAACAGTTTCAAAGAAATCCGCCTTATGAGAGAAAAGCCCCTGCTCCAGCGTAATATCCTCCACCGTATCCACCACAACGATCAGTTCCCTGTCCTTCAAGGTAACCTTTACGTTTTTGAATTTCTGCTTATGACTGCGGTCCATAGAATTGGCCACCCGGAGAATCGCGCTGATCTTGGCTGTCAGAAGATAGTCGTCTCTGTCAAGGCTGCAGCCCATGGAAAATTCCTCA
>CALWAV010000005.1 GCA_944375745.1 uncultured Merdimonas sp. | reverse complement strand
GACATGTCAGAACAGTTTTCAAGAACAGAGCTTCTTCTGGGAAGCAGGGCAATGGAAATACTAAAGAATTCCAAGGTGGCAGTCTTCGGAATCGGAGGTGTCGGAGGCTATGTGGTGGAGGCGCTGGCCCGGAGCGGCGTGGGGACACTGGTGCTTACGGACAAGGACCGAGTCTGCCTGTCCAATTTGAACCGGCAGATTATCGCCACTCATAAGAGCATCGGGCGGTATAAGACCGAAGTGATGCGGGAGCGGATTCTGGACATCAATCCGGAAGCGGAGGTCATCACCCACGAATGCTTTTATCTGCCGGAGACAAAAGGAGAATTTGATTTCTCATCCTATTCCTATGTGGTAGACGCAGTAGACACGGTAACGGCAAAGCTTTCTCTGGCAGAGGAGGCTGGGAAAGCAGGCGTGCCGATTATCAGCAGCATGGGAGCGGGAAACAAACTGAATCCGTTCTTGTTTGAGGCGGCGGACATTTATGAGACTTCTGTGTGTCCCCTGGCCCGGGTCATGCGCCGGGAGCTTCGAAAACGGGGAATCGATCATCTGAAGGTAGTCTATTCCAAAGAGAAGCCGCTTACGCCTCTGGAAGAGACGGACGCGCCGGGCTCCACTGCCTGGGTGCCTTCTGCGGCGGGACTTATGATTGCCTCTGAGGTAATCCGGGATCTGACGGAGGAAGCGGTCAGAGAGGCCCGGCCGGAAAAGGATTAAAAGAAAAAGCCAGAATAGAAGGAGAACAGTATGAAAGGTAAGTTATATGGGATTGGTGTGGGCCCGGGAGATCCGGAGCTTTTGACACTGAAGGCAAAAAGAATTCTGGAGGCAGCAGATGTGGTAGCGGTGCCTGTGAAGGAAGAGGGAGAGAAAAGCACGGCGCTGGAGATTATCCGCCCGGTGGTCTCTCTGGAACATAAGGAGCTTCTGGAAGTGGTATTCCGGATGGCAAAGGATAAGGAAGAGCGGAAGCGGTGCCGGGAGGCTGCCGGAAAGCAGCTGACGGACGTGTTGGACCAGGGAAAGAACGTGGCCATGATTACACTGGGAGATGTGGCTGTTTACAGTACCTATATGTATGTGAACCAGTACGCGGCGGAGCGGGGCTATGAGACAGAGATTATTCCGGGAATTCCCTCCTTCTGCAGCGGGGCGGCAGCAGCAGGTCTTCCTCTGATGGAAGGAAATGAGTCGCTGGTGATTGTGCCTTCCGTAAAAGCAGGAAAGGCTTTGGAGGATGCCATCGCGGGCTTTGACAATGTGGTGGTGATGAAGGCCGGAAACAGCATCGGAAAAATCGGAGAGCTGCTGGATAAGTACGGGCGTTACAGAGAATGTGCCACCGTATTGAGCTGTGTGGGAATGAAAGATGAATATATCGGTCCTCTGGATTCGGATCGGGAGTACAGCTATTTTACGACAGTAATGATAAAAAGAGAGAAGAGGTAGGAAAATATGGTATCATTTATCGGAGCGGGCCCGGGAGATCCGGAGCTTCTGACTATCAAAGGGAAAAAGCTGATTGACAGCGCGGATGTGATCATTTACGCGGGTTCCCTGGTAAACCCGGAAGTATTAAAGGACGCGAAGCCGGAAGCAAAGATTTACAACAGCGCCGGGATGACTCTGGAGGAAGTCCTGGATGTAATGAAGGACGCGGAAGAGCGGGGCTTGAAGGTGGCCAGAGTGCATACGGGAGATCCGGCAGTGTTCGGCGCCCACCGGGAGCAGATGGACGCTTTGGAACGCATGGGAATCGAGTATGAGGTGATTCCCGGCGTCAGCTCTTTCCTGGCCACAGCGGCTGTGCTGAAGAAGGAATATACGCTGCCTGGCGTCAGCCAGACGGTCATTCTGACCAGAATGGAAGGCCGCACTCCCATGCCGGAGGGCGAGAAGCTGCGGGATTTGGCGAAGCATCATGCGACCATGGTGATTTTCCTGAGTGTGGGCATGATGGATGAGCTTGCAGCCACTCTGCGGGAAGAATACCGTCCCGACACACCGGTGGCTGTGGTTTACAAAGCTACCTGGGAGGATCAGAAAATTGTGCGGGGCACGCTGCTGGATATCGCGGATAAGGTGCGTGAGGCGGGAATCCGGAAGACAGCCCTTACAGTGGTAGGAGATTTCCTTGGGGACGAATATGAGCTGTCAAAGCTTTATGATAAAACCTTTACACATGAGTTCAGAAAGGGAGTAGACGCGTAATGAGTATCCGGCTTGTCAGTATCAGCCATAAGACGGCGCCGCTGGAGGTCCGTGAGCTGTTCGCTTTTACGAAAGAGCAGCAGGAAGAACTGATGCGGGCTCTGATTTCCGAGGGAGGCGCTGCGGAGAGCGTGGTGATCGCCACCTGCAACAGGACGGAAATCTATACCTATTATGAAGACAGAGAAGGCCAGCGGAAAAATCTGTTTACCCTGCAGCAACAGCTGATCCTGCGGGAGGCGGGAGCGGCAGATCGCCGGGATGTGGCGGATTATCTGCGCTTTTACCAGGAAGAAAAGGCGGTCAGCCATCTGTTTTCCGTGACGGCAGGGCTGGACTCCATGGTGGTAGGTGAGGATCAGATCCTCGGACAGGTAAAAAAGGCCCAGGAGCAGGCCCAGGAGGCCGGCACCTGCGGAAAATACCTGAACACCCTGTTCCGCTATGCCATTACCTGTTCCAAAAAGATAAAGACAGAGACGGATCTTTCCAAGACAGCGGTTTCCACAGCTACGCTGGCGGTGAAGGCGGCGGATGAAGCTCTGGGAGGCCTGGAAGGAAAGCATGTGATGGTCATCGGAGGCACCGGACAAATCGGGGGCATCGTGCTGAAAAATCTTTACAGCATGAAGGGCTTACATATTTACAGCACCATCCGAAATGTGACATTGACCCATGACGCTCATATGAAGAGTGAATCAAATACTCTGATTGATTATAAAGACCGGTATGAGTATCTGGATCAGATGGATGTGGTGATCAGCGCCACAGCCAGTCCCCATTATACTCTGACCTATGCCAGAGTGAAGGAAAAGCTGAAGACCGAAAAGCCAAGAGTCTTTGTGGATCTGGCGGTTCCGGTGGATATAGAGGAAAGCATTGCGGGCCTGCCCCGGACTTTCTTCTACAATATGGATGACTTTGAGGAACTGGCAAGGGCCAACAATCAGGCAAAAAAGCAGGCAGTCCGCCAGGCGGGAGAGATTCTGAAGGAATACGAAGAGGATTTCATGCGCTGGATGATTTTCCAGCAGGCTGTGCCGGAGATTCAGACAGTAAAGGCCTGGATCGAGGAGGAGGCCGGACGAAAGGGCCTGGACAGAGCCCTGGACAAGCTCTTTTACCGGATTCGGGAAAATGCGGCGCCGGAGGAGCTGCGGGCGTTTTTCCGGTGTATGGAGCCCTAGCGGAGAATCCCGGAGAAGAGTCGTAGAGGAGGAAAGAAGATGGGAAAATTATATGTGGTGGGTTTCGGGCCGGGAGGCTACGAGCACATGACAGCTAAATGTATTGATGTAATTGAGAAAGCGGATATTGTTACCGGATACACTACTTATGTGGAAATGTTGAAGGAATTCTTCCCGGATAAGACTTATCTGGCCACCCCCATGATGCAGGAAGTAAAGCGCTGCCGGATGGCGGTGGAAGAGGCCATGAAGGATCAGACTGTGGCGATGGTGAGCTCCGGAGACAGCGGAATCTACGGCATGGCCGGAATCATTTACCAGGTGGCAGAGGAAATGGGCGCGGATATTGAGATTGAGACTGTGCCGGGCGTGACGGCGGCCAGCGCGGCGGCTTCTGTGCTGGGAGCTCCGCTGATGCATGATTTTGCTGTCATCAGCTTAAGCGATCTGATGACGCCCCTGGATTTGATTATGAAACGAATCGACTGCGCGGGCCAGGGAGATCTGATCGTGTGCCTTTACAATCCCAAGAGCAAAAAGAGAACAGGGTATGTGGAGCAGGCTGCGGATATTTTGATGAAATACAGAAGTCCCGAGACTCCGGTGGGAATCGTGCGCAATGCGGGCCGGAAAGGAGAGAGCAGCCAGATTACCACCCTTGAGAAGCTGAAAGACGCGGAGATCGATATGTTCAGCGTGGTTCTGATTGGCAATTCCCAGACCTATGTGAGCAAAGGACGGATGATCACTCCCCGGGGATACAGCCTGGGAAAGGCAGGAGTTTCAGAGAAATAGGCAGACGGCAGAAAAGAGTCTGCGGGCGGACGGCGGCTGAAAAGGCAGGAGGAAATATGAAAATTCGGATAGGAACCAGAAAAAGCAGGCTGGCCCTGATCCAGACGGATCTGGTGCGGCAGAAAATAGAAGCGGCGTTTCCGGAGGCCGAGATTGAGATCGTGGAAATGTCCACAAAGGGAGACGAACAGCTGGATCGTTCCCTGACTTCCTTTGGAGGCAAAGGAGTCTTTACCCAGGAGCTGGAAGAGGCCCTTTTGAAGGAAGACATTGATCTAGCAGTGCACAGCGCGAAGGATATGCCCATGGAATTTCCGGAGGGGCTGGGAATCGGAGCGGTGCTTCCACGAGCAGATGCCAGGGATGTGCTTGTGACGACGGGCGGTGTCCGGGCGGAAGAGCTCGCGCCGGGCAGCGTGGTGGGAACCAGTTCTCTGCGCCGGGAGCTGCAGATCAGAGAGTGGAATCCTCTGGTGCAGGTAAAAATGCTTCGGGGAAATGTGCAGACCAGAATCCGGAAGCTGAAGGAAGGCCAGTATGACGCCATTCTTCTGGCGGCGGCCGGTCTGGAGCGTCTCGGATTGACAGAGGAAGAAGGAATCTGCCTGGAATATCTGGATTCGGAGCGGTTTCTGCCGGCAGCCGGCCAGGGTATTCTGGCAGTGGAGGCCAAGGAAGGACGCATGACAGAGGTCTTGAAGGCTATCCACAGTCCGGAGGCGGCTCTGGAGCTTACGGCGGAGAGAAGCTTTCTGAAAGCCATCGGAGGCAGCTGCAACGCTCCCGCTGCAGCCTTAAGCCGCCTGGAAGAGGGCAGGCTTTCCATGCAGGTGCTTTACGTGCCGGATAGGTTGACGCTGCGCCGGGCGGAAGGTATGTGCGGACTGGGAGAGGATATTTCAGAAGAGGAGGGCCTTTTCAAAGCCGCAGAACTGGGAAAATGCCTTGCGGGAAAGGTAAAGCAGGGAAAGGTCTGGCTTCTGGGAGCCGGACCCGGAGATATGGGGCTTCTGACCCGTAAAGCTCTGGAGTGTATCCGGAAGGCGGATGTGCTGGTCTATGATAATCTGGCGTC
>CALWAV010000004.1 GCA_944375745.1 uncultured Merdimonas sp. | reverse complement strand
TTTTAAAGGCGTTTTTTGTGGTTTCGATCACAGGCTTTTCCGCCATGCCTTCGTATGCTTTCATAATTTTTCCCATTCCGGTACCATAAGCCTCAATCAAATGTAAACGATAAAACACATTCGCAAGATCCTGGTTCCGGCATACGGAAATACCTACCATAATATCTTCCAGGTCAATTCCCGGCATCAATCCGCCAATGGACACAAATTCAATCCTGTCCGCATAAATACTGATAAGTGCGCTGGCACTAAAGGAATAATCCCGGTGAACCAGCAGATTCATCAATGCTTCTCTGACAGCGATTTCAGGGTAATCCCGGACATCAATCCTTAGTAGTTTTTCTATGGTTGCACGGGTCTGATTGCGGAAGTCAATAAAATCATACACTTCGTTCATCTGGTGCAGCAGAGACCCGCTAAATTCCCGGCGGTCCTTAAATACCGTTTGGTCTGTCCCTTGGAAAACGGTAGCCTTAATCGTATGGACACATTGGTCGGACAGAAGCAACCCTAAATTGCTATAAAGGTTATCCTGATCGACCAATTTCAAAGTACGCATTTGCTGCGGACCAAATTCTACATTCCGAAGGTCAAATTCCTTTTTCGCGGCTTCAAATGTGAGTTCCTGGTTCAGAGAGCGCATGGCTTCAAAGCGGTCCCCATCCGTTCCTTTAATCATACGGCGGATTGCCGTATGATTAAAGGAACCGAAGAATAACCCTGCCTGACATATACGCCTTCTGGCCGTATCCCCTTTTTTGCAAGATACTAAGGCCGGTCCGTTCCGCGCTGAATATCCACAGCAACAATTTCTTTTCCATTTTCTTCAATAGTCTTGTAATGCACGAACATTGTTACATCCGGCTTGATGGCATCCCGTACCATATTGCTGATTTGCAAAGATACGCCATCTGGGTCATCCACTCCGACTACCGTGCCGTCATCCTGGACGCCGATATACAGTTTTCCACCGTCACAGTTAGCAAAAGCAATGCTCTCTTTTTTGATTTCGTCTACAATAGCTTCTTTCAGTTCTATGGTCTCACTTTCCCGAAAAAGCATACTGCCATCTCCTTCATTCTTATTGACGCTCTTATGATAGCAAATCGGCTCAATCGTGTCAATGAATATGAACCGAATATGAACTGATTATGAACCGATAAATAACACCATAAGAACCCTGCCGAAATTGCGGTGCCGTCGGTTTGTCCCGAATAATAGATAACATTCGGAACAAATCATATCTCCGCTATGACGAAACGGCCAGCCGCCAGTATCTGCGGGACTTATTCAATTCTGTAGAGCTTAAAGATATTGTCAAGCGAAACAATATCCGGGACTTTTTGCTGGAAAGTAAATGGGACTGATTACAAATGCTCATTCATTATGTGCAGGTGAAGGCTTCTTTGAAGGAAAAATAGGGCAGAGACAATCCCGCATAATTCGAGCTTTACCAAGCTTTGAATCTCTGCGGATTTTGTCTCTGCCCTTTTACATTCTTTATTTTAAAGTATAAATCGTTCAGGCATTAGAATATAGAAGAAGTTATAAATCAATATCATCCAGGGAGGAACTGCCGCGGTCCTTCGGGGTCCTGTGATAGCGTCCTTTGGAAAACCGGTTTTTCTTATTCAGGAAGGAGGTGCGTCTGCGGCGGCGGGACTTCATATGGCTGTAGCGGCTGCTCCTGGAAGAAAAGCCGATGGAGAACTGGAAGCTCTTCATCAGATGCCGGATCAGACGGTACAGCAGGAAGACTGCCACAATCACTGCCGCAAAGATCAGGATCAGGCGGACGTTGATTTTGATGAACCGTTTCTGCTGGGCTCCGGTTCCCAGGGCTGTCACCGCGTTTGCCTCTTCCTCCGAGTCGATTTCCCGGTCAAAGGTGAAGTCCTGCAGATCTGTTTCTTCCAGCCGGATGGAAGCGGTTCCCACAGGCTGTCCCATATAAGTGTAGGACAGAGTGGCGAGAAGGCTGGAATCGGCGTTGTCATCCGCGAAGGTCAGCTCCGGAGAAGCGTCCGAGAAAGCCGCGCCGTTTGGAAGGATGATTCCGTCATCAGGATTGATGACGATCAGCGGCTGGGTCTGTCCGAAAATGGAGCTTCCCGCGAAGAAATTGTTTGAATCTGAAACCGCGAACCTGGCCTCATTCGCTGCCACATTGACCTTGCTGAAATTCTCGGAAGCATAGTCCAGCAGCAGGGCGGTGTCCGTGTACAGAGGAACGCCGGTCTCGGCAGTTGAAGCAGTTCTCATGGTGACCACAATCAGCGTCATGCCGTTCCGCTCCGCGACAGTGACCAGAGTATTCTTGGCGGCTGTGGTGCCGCCTGTCTTTCCGGCGATAACTGTATCATCCAGGAAATTGTAGTCACCCCGGTAGGGAGCGATCATTTTGTGGTGGTTTGTCATGTAGGTGATTTCATCATCTTTATTGGTAGCCCGCATCTGGTATTTATCTGTGCCGGAAATACGGACAAAGTCTTCGTTCTGGATGGCGGCCTGGGTGATAAGCGCCATGTCGTGGGCAGAGGTATAGTGATTGTCGTCGTGAAGTCCGTGGGGATTCACAAAATGGGTATTCGTACAGCCCAGATCCGCGGCCTTCTGGTTCATCATTTCCACGAAGGCATCGATGGAACCGGCCACATGCTCTGCCAGACCGTTTCCGCACTCGTTGGCGGACTCCAGAAGCAGGGCGTACAGGGATTCCTCCACAGTCAGCTCTTCCCCTTCGGTGGTTCCGATGCTGCTGCTGCCGGCCTCGATGGAATGGGTGGCATAGTAGGAATAGGTAACCACCTCATCCAGTGAACACTGCTCCAGCGTGATGAGAGCCGTCATGATCTTGGTGATGCTGGCCGGGTAATTGACCATATCCATATCCTTATTATATAGGATGGTTCCGGTATCCGCCTCCATGACGATGGCGGACTCCGCGTAAATCTGCGGTCCCTGGGGCCAGCTTTCAATGGAATTGGAATCGATGGTCTTGTTGTAGGCGGCCTGGCGTTCAGCTTCCGCTGCTTCTGCCGCAGCCTGCTCTGCGGCGGTCATTCTGGCGGCGTCTGCGGTGATGGGATGAAGACAAAGTGAAGCAAGGACAGAAAACATCAGCGCTCCTGCCCAGAATCTATGTGAAAATTTCATTTGAATGAACTCCTTTGGAAACGAAAATGAAATATATTTGTAATATTTATCAAACCAAGTATATGCCATTTCTTTTTTACGCGCAAGGGCAAAAAAGAAAAGTTCACATTTCCTTAAGAAAAAAGTATGCGGAAGGTTGACAAATACAGCAAAAACGGGGTATACTAGGGACGTTTGGCAGACAGAAAAAGACAAGAAAAGGCGAAGACGAAGAGAGTAGAGAAGCGCCGAAAGGCACAGAGAGCCGGGGACGGTGGAAGCCCGGTGCGAGTAAGGCTTTTCGAAAATCACTTCCGAGCTTCGGGCTGAAGGGAGCTGTGCCGGATACGGAGCGGCTTCATAGGTACCGACGGATTTCCACCGTTACAGGGAGACGCATGTGCTGGCATGCTGTAATTAGGTGGTATAACGAAAGTCTGAGGCTTCCGTCCTGTTACAGGACGGGGCCGTTTTTTATTTATGAAAAAGGAGGCTCATATGTACGAAAAAGTATCACCAAATCTGAATTTCGTAGAACGCGAAAAAAGCGTGGAAAAGTTCTGGAAAGAAAACTACATTTTCGAGAAAAGTATGGAACACCGCAAGGAAGGCCCTACCTATACCTTCTATGACGGACCGCCTACGGCCAATGGCAAGCCCCATATCGGCCATGTGCTGACCCGTGTCATCAAGGATATGATTCCTCGTTACCGGACCATGAAGGGTTACTATGTGCCGAGAAAAGCCGGCTGGGATACCCACGGACTTCCGGTGGAGCTGGAAGTGGAGAAGGAGCTGGGCCTGGACGGCAAGGAGCAGATCGAGGAGTATGGTCTCGATCCTTTCATTAAAAAATGTAAGGAAAGCGTCTGGAAGTATAAAGGCATGTGGGAGGATTTCTCCAACACTGTGGGATTCTGGGCAGACATGGATCATCCCTATGTCACTTACCATGATGATTATATTGAGTCTGAGTGGTGGGCGCTGAAGGAGATCTGGAAAAAAGGCCTGCTTTACAAGGGCTTCAAGATCGTGCCCTACTGCCCCCGCTGCGGAACGCCGCTTTCCAGCCATGAGGTAGCTCAGGGCTACAAGGCGGTCAAAGAGAGATCTGCCGTGGTACGGTTTAAGGTAAAGGGCGAGGACGCTTACTTCCTGGCATGGACCACCACCCCCTGGACCCTGCCTTCCAACGTGGCCCTCTGCGTGAATCCTTCTGATACCTATGTGAAGGTAAAAGCCGCTGACGGTTATGTGTATTATATGGCAGAAGCTCTGCTTGACAAGGTTCTCGGCCCTTTGGCTGAGGAAGGAAAGCCGGCTTATGAGATCCTGGAGAAATATGTGGGCAAGGATCTGGAGTATAAGGAATATGAGCCTCTGTTTGCCTGCGCGGGCGAAGCTGCCGAGAAGCAGCGCAAGAAAGGCCATTTTGTGACCTGCGACAATTACGTATCCATGTCCGATGGTACCGGAATCGTTCATATCGCTCCTGCCTTCGGTGAGGACGATGCCCGCATCGGAAGAAATTATGATCTGCCCTTTGTACAGTTTGTGGACGGCAAGGGTGATATGACCGAGGAGACTCCCTACGCGGGCCTCTTTGTGAAGAAGGCAGACCCGGAGATCTTAAAGGATCTGGATAAGGAAGGAAAACTGTTCTCCGCTCCGAAATTTGAGCATGACTATCCTTTCTGCTGGCGCTGTGACACACCGCTGATCTACTATGCGCGGGAATCCTGGTTCATCCGGATGACAGCGGTAAAGGACGATCTGATCCGGAACAACAACACCGTAAACTGGATTCCGGAGAGCATCGGAAAAGGACGTTTCGGAGACTGGCTGGAGAATATCCAGGACTGGGGCATCAGCCGGAACCGTTACTGGGGAACTCCTTTAAATATCTGGGAGTGTAAGGACTGCGGACATCAGCATTCCATCGGAAGCCGCCAGGAGCTCTTCGAGATGAGCGGAAATGAGAAGGCGAAGACCGTGGAGCTTCACCGTCCCTACATTGATGAGATTACGATGAAGTGTCCCGAGTGCGGCGGAGAGATGCGCCGTGTGCCGGAGGTTATCGACTGCTGGTTTGATTCCGGAGCCATGCCCTTTGCCCAGCATCATTATCCCTTTGAGAATCAGGACCTGTTCGAGCAGCAGTTCCCGGCTCAGTTCATTTCCGAGGCGGTAGACCAGACAAGAGGATGGTTCTATTCTCTGATTGCCGAGTCCACTCTTCTCTTCAACAAGGCTGCCTATGAGAATGTCATCGTTCTGGGTCATGTGCAGGATGAGAACGGACAGAAGATGAGCAAGTCCAAGGGCAACGCGGTGGATCCCTTTGAGGCCCTGGATACCTACGGCGCGGACGCCATCCGCTGGTATTTCTATATCAACAGCGCACCCTGGCTGCCCAACCGTTTCCACGGCAAGGCCGTGACAGAGGGACAGCGCAAGTTCATGGGAACCCTGTGGAATACCTATGCATTCTTTGTGCTGTACGCGAACATTGACAATTTTGACGCCACCAAGTATGAGCTGAAATACGATACTTTAAGCGTGATGGATAAATGGCTGCTCTCCAAGCTGAATACAGTGGTAAGCGAGGTGGACAGCGATCTGGAGAACTACAAGATTCCGGAAGCGGCGAGAGCCCTGCAGGAGTTCGTGGACGACATGAGCAACTGGTATGTGCGCCGCAGCCGTGAGCGTTTCTGGGCCAAGGGAATGGAGCAGGACAAGATTAATGCATATATGACCCTGTATACCTCTCTTGTGACCATCAGCAAGGCAGCGGCTCCCATGATTCCCTTCATGACAGAGAGCATCTATCAGAATCTGGTGCGCAGTATCGACAAGGACGCTCCGGAGAGCATCCATCTCTGTGATTTCCCGGAGGTAAAGAAGGAATGGATCGATCCGGAACTGGAAAAGAATATGGATGAGGTTTTGCGCATCGTGGTAACCGGCCGTGCCTGCAGAAACGCCGCCAATATCAAGAACCGCCAGCCCATTGCCAAAATGTATGTGAAGGCTCCCTATGAGCTTGCGGAGTATTACCGGGATATCATCCGGGATGAGCTGAATGTGAAGAGCGTGGAATTTACAGACGATGTACGGGCCTTCACAAGCTACAGCTTCAAGCCGCAGCTGAAGACCGTGGGACCCAAGTACGGAAAATTCCTGAACGGCATCCGTGAGCACCTTTCCTCCGTGGATGGAAACAGCGCTTACGCGGAACTGAAAAATAATGGAAACCTTACATTTGACGTAAACGGCACTACTGTGGTATTATCAGAGGAGGATCTGCTGATCGACGTGGCTCAGACAGAAGGCTATGTATCCGACGGAGACAATGAGATCACCGTTGTTCTGGATACAAAGCTGACACCGGAGCTGATCGAGGAAGGCTTTGTCCGTGAGATCATCAGCAAAGTACAGACTATGCGGAAAGAGGCAGATTTCCAGGTTACCGACAAGATCATTCTTTCCTGCAGAGGCAATGAAAAGATCGAAAAGATTCTTGAAGATCATAAAGACGAGATTCAGTCGGAAGTCCTGGCTCTCCAGGTAAAGACAGGAGAGACAACCGGCTACGTGAAAGACTGGAATATCAACGGGGAAGAAGTGACCCTGGGTGTGGAGCGCGTTTCCTGACGCGCCCGCGCCTTACACGCAAAATGGCAGACGAGGAGGAAACCAATATGAGTAAGAGGCCTTTTGATAAGGAGCTCTTTAAGAGAAGTGTGGTTTACAATGTAAAGACACTGTACAGACAGAACATTGAAGAAGCGCCGCCGCGCCATATCTTCAATGCGGTGGCTCTGGCGACCAAGGATGCGATTATTGACGCATGGCTGGCCACCCAGGAGCAGATGAAGAAGCAGGATCCGAAGATTGTGTACTATATGTCCATGGAATTCCTGATGGGCCGCGCGCTGGGAAACAACCTGATCAATCTGACCTATTATGATGAAGTAAAGGAAGCTCTGGAAGAGCTGGGCTGCGACCTGAACCTGATCGAGGATCAGGAGCCGGACGCTGCTCTTGGAAACGGAGGCCTGGGAAGACTGGCAGCCTGTTTTCTGGATTCTCTGGCGACTCTGGGATACGCCGCCTACGGCTGCGGAATCCGCTACCACTATGGTATGTTCAAGCAGAAAATCGAGGACGGCTATCAGATGGAGATTCCCGATGACTGGCTCAAAGACGGCAATCCCTTTGAGCTGCGCCGTTCAGAATACGCGAAGATCGTAAAATTCGGCGGCTACGTGGATGTGGAAGTGGATGAGAAGGGCAAGACTCATTTCGTACAGAAGGGATATCAGAGTGTCCGCGCGATTCCCTATGACCTGCCCATCGTAGGCTATGGAAACAATGTGGTGGATACCTTGCGTATCTGGGACGCAGAGGCTATGAATACCTTCCGTCTGGACGCCTTCGACAAGGGTGATTATGAGAAGGCAGTGGAGGAAGAGAACCTGGCCAAGCTGCTGGTAGACGTACTCTACCCCAATGACAACCATATGGCAGGCAAGGAGCTGCGCTTAAAGCAGCAGTACTTCTTCATTTCCGCCAGCGTGCAGGCTGCCATTGAGCGCTATAAGAAAAACCACAGCGATATCCGCAAGTTCTACGAGAAGGCTGTCTTCCAGCTGAACGACACCCACCCGACCGTGGCGGTGGCAGAGCTGATGCGTATCCTCATCGATGAGGAAGGCCTGGAGTGGGATGAAGCCTGGGAGGTTACCACAAAGACCTGCGCTTACACGAACCATACGATTATGGCAGAGGCTCTGGAGAAATGGCCCATCGAGCTGTTCTCCCGTCTGCTTCCCCGTATTTATCAGATTATTGAGGAGATCAACCGCCGCTTCGTGATCGAGATTCAGAAGAAGTATCCGGGCGACCAGGAGAAGATCCGCAAGATGGCCATCATCTATGACGGACAGGTGAAGATGGCTCATCTGGCTATTGTAGCCGGCTTCTCTGTAAACGGCGTGGCAAGACTCCATACAGAGATTCTGAAGCATCAGGAGCTGAAGGATTTCTATCAGATGATGCCTGAGAAGTTCAACAACAAGACAAACGGCATCACCCAGCGCCGTTTCCTGCTTCATGGAAATCCGCTGCTGGCTGACTGGGTGACAGCCCATATCGGGGACGAGTGGATCACAGATCTGTCCCAGATCTCCAAGCTGAAGATCTACGCCGATGACGCGAAGGCTCAGCAGGAGTTTATGAATATCAAATATCAGAATAAGGTGCGTCTGGCAAAATACATTCAGGAGCACAATGGAATCACAGTGGATCCCCGCTCTATCTTCGATGTGCAGGTGAAGCGTCTCCATGAATACAAGCGCCAGCTTCTGAATATTCTGCATGTGATGTATCTGTACAATAAGATCAAAGAGCATCCGGATATGCCTTTCTATCCGAGAACCTTCATTTTCGGAGCCAAGGCGGCAGCCGGATACCGCAGAGCGAAGCTGACCATCAAGCTGATCAACTCTGTGGCTGATGTGATCAATAACGATGCTTCCATCAAGGGCAAGCTGAAGGTGGTCTTCATCGAGGATTACCGCGTATCCAACGCTGAGCTGATCTTCGCCGCGGCTGATGTGTCCGAGCAGATTTCCACAGCCAGCAAGGAGGCTTCCGGTACCGGAAACATGAAGTTCATGCTGAATGGAGCGCTGACCATCGGAACCATGGACGGAGCTACCGTGGAAATGGTAGAGGAGATGGGCGAGGAGAATGCGTTTATCTTCGGCCTGAGCTCTGATGAAGTTATCAACTACGAGCAGAACGGCGGCTACAATCCCATGGATATCTTCAACAGTGACCAGGATATCCGCCACGTGCTGATGCAGCTGATCAACGGCTACTATTCACCCCAGGATCCGGAGATGTTCCGTGACATCTACGATTCTCTGCTGAATACAAACAGCAGTGACCGGGCTGACACCTACTTCATTCTGAAGGATTTCCGCTCTTACGCAGAGGCTCATGAGCGCGTGGAGGCAGCCTACAGAGATGAGAAGGGCTGGGCAAAGAAGGCTATCTGGAATACAGCCTGCAGCGGCAAGTTCTCTTCTGACCGCACCATTCAGGAGTATGTGGATGATATCTGGCATCTGGATAAGATGACCGTGACTCTGCCGGAAGAGGCGTCCGAGAAGAAATAATCCGTCTTTGATACAGACAGAAAACAGAGAGATAGGCGTAAATTCATACGTCTATCTCTTTTTTTGCGCTCATAGATTGTAGAATGAAGGAAAAAATAAAGACAGGTATTTCAGTTCTGATTATATTAATTCTGCTTCCCTATGTGGCGGCTGTGTTCCGGACCGGAAGTATGACCGGAACAGGGGAAACGATCCGGGAAATGGACCTGGAGGATCTGGTGGCGGAGATTCTGCCGGCCCAGATGCCCGTAAACTATGAAGAGGAAGCGCTGAAGGCGCAGGCAGTGGTTATCCGGACCAATCTCCTGAGGGAAGCCATGGAATTTTATGGAAGTGAAACAATGGAGGAGGCCGCCGCGGCTCTCCAGGAAAAGGATCTGGACGCGCTGGGATTCTCCCACTATACCCCGGAGGAACAGTTGAAGCTCTGGGGCTACGACAGTCTGGAACGTTATGGGGAGAAATGCGCCTCAGCCGCGGAAGACACGGCGGGGCTGGTGCTGACGGAAAACGGGGCGCCTGTGGATCTGCCCTATCATGCGGTCAGCGCAGGGAAGACCAGGGATGGCAGCCTGCTTGGAGGGGGGTATGCCTACCTGGAGTCCGTGGACTGCTCCGGGGATCTGCAGTCGGCCGATTATCTGAAAATCGTGACCCTTGATCTCTCAGAAGTTCCGGAGATTCTGTCCCGGGACGCGGCGGGCTATGTGACGGAGGTCCGTCTGGGAGAAGAAGTCTGGGGAGGGGAAGAGTTCCGCAGCCGGTATGGTCTGGGTTCCAGCTGTTTCACGGCAGAAGAGACGGAGGAAGGCGTCCGCGTCACCACAAAAGGACTGGGCCACGGTCTGGGCTTAAGCATGTATCAGGCCAATCTTCAGGCCCTTTCCGGCATGCAGTTTCAGGAAATTCTGCAATATTTTTATAAAGGCCTGGAGTGTATAAGCTTCTTCTAAACTGGCTATCCTACAGATAGCGGCAGGTAACTGTTCGGACAGGCAGGGCAGTGACGGCAGCACAGAAAAATGTGTGGAAACAGTATAGAGGTGAAGCTTATGACAGTAAAAAGAAAGAAAAAGGGCGGCTTTTCCGGAGGAAGGACCGTCACGGTGGCCTTCAGTCTGTGTCTTCTCGCGGTAGTGACCATGATTGGGATGTACGCTGTGGGCCAGTCAGATCAGAAACAGAAGGAGCTGGAGCAGCAGGTGGCTGAAGCGGAAGAAGAGGCAGAGGCGCGCCGGCAGGCGGAGGCAGAGGCAAAAAACCGGGAAGCGGAAGAGAAAGCAGAGGAAGAGCGGCAGGAAGCGGCTTCCGGCTCTGCCTCCAGAGATAAGGAAGGCGAAGCCCTGGCAGACGCGGAGAACACAGGAAGCGGACAAGATACGGCCGGCACGGCGGCCGCGGATGGAGCAGAGCTGGAAAGTGAATTTGCCCAGACCGATCCGGATCCGGCGGGAACCGGCGAGACAGTCATCCTGGATGATACCCAGGAGGCCTCTTCTTCCGGCGCGGTGTCTGAGGAGCCCCAGCTCTCCTTTTCCGCTGAGACCGATCATCTGCTCTGGCCCGTGGCCGGCAATGTGATTATGGATTACAGTATGGACAAGACTGTTTATTTTACCACGCTGGATCAGTATAAATATAATCCGGCAGTGATTATTCAGGGAACACTGGATGAGAATGTAATGAGCGCGGCAGCAGGCCGTGTTACGAAGATTGAGACCCTGGAAGAGGCGGGAATGACAGTCACCATGGATATCGGAGACGGATATGAGATCATTTATGGACAGCTGAAAGAGCTGCCTGTCCAGGAAGGAGATTACCTGAAGGCAGGGGAGACTGTGGGATATATCAGCGAGCCTACCCGTTTCTATACAAAGGAAGGCTGCAATCTCTATTTTCAGGTGACAAAGGATGGAGAGCCCATCGATCCTATGGATCTGCTTCAGTAAAGGATGAAATAAGCCGTTCCTTCTGGGGACGGCTTAATCTTTTGATGGCGGCCTCCCGCTTCATGGCTTCTTCCTTTGTGGGAAAGGACTCATAGTAAACCAGCACGACCGGAAGATGGGCGCGGGTATACTTGGCGCCCCGGCCCAGGTTGTGGTCTTCCAGGCGCTTTTCCAGGTTATTGGTCCAGCCGGTATAGAGAGAGCCGTCTCCGCACCGGAGTATGTAGGTGTAATTCATAAAAAAATCCCTCCGCTGTCTATTATAAGCGGAGGAATTTTTTCTGTAAAGGCTCAGCGGGAATCTCGCTTTTAAAGTTCTCAGAAGGGCAGAGGCATGGAAGCCACAAATACATACATTACAATGAAGTGGCAGATGCTTCCGGCCATGACAAACAGGTGAAAGATTTCATGGGAGCCGAATTTCTTGTGCCGGGCGTTGAAGATCGGAAGCTTCAGCGCGTAAATGATGCCGCCTGCCGTATAGATGAGCCCGCCTGCCAGCAGCCAGCCGAATGCCGCCGGTGAGAGGGCATTCAGAAGCTGGGTGAAGGCCAGCACGCAGAGCCAGCCCATGGCGATATATAATATGGAAGAAAACCATTTCGGACAGTTGATCCAGAAAATTTTCAGGAAGATGCCCGCCAAGGCCACGGCCCACACAAGGGCACAGAGTGTATAGCCGGTACGTCCGCCCAGAACGATCAGGCAGATGGGGGTGTAGGTGCCCGCGATCAGCACGAAAATCATACAGTGATCGATTTTGCGCAGGATGCGGTTTACCCTCTCTGAAAGGTTCAGGGTATGGTAGGTGGTGCTTGCCGCATAGAGCAGAATCATGCTTACGATAAATACAGCCAGCGAAATCACGTGGATTTTGTCAGGGTTGCTGGCGGCCCGGATCAGAAGGGGCGTGGCTGCAAACGCAGCCATCAGCATGCCGATAAAATGAGTGATTGCGCTGCCGGGATCCTTAATTTCAAATTTCATAACCACATCTCCTTTTATAACAATGAATTCAATAAACTTTATCATGTAGTATTTAAAACTATGTTATATTGTATTCATATTATACTCCTGAAATTCAGAAAGTCAAGGAGATTAAGGAAATAATAAGAAAAAAGAAGACCGCCGCGGCTCAGCCGTGGCGGAATAGAAGCTCTCTGCTGTCTTTCGGGGTGTGATGAAGCTCCAGCATGGTACTCCGGAGGCAGTCCATCAGAAGGCGGGCCAGATTTCCGGGAGGAGTCTCGCTTTTGTAGGCAAAGCCCACGCCCCATTCAAGAGGCGGAGAATCAATCGTAAAAGACTTCAGGTTCTCGAGACCCCGCAGGGTGTAGAGAGCGCTTTCCTGGGCAAAGGTCACGCCCAGGCCGGCGATGGCTGAGTTCAGGGCAGTGGTGATATTGGAGGTCTCCAGAATCACATAGGGATGGATGCCCAGCTTATCCAGAAAGCCCTGGGAGCTGCTCCGGATATTCTGGCCCGGCTTCAGCATAATAAAGGGCTCGTTGAAAAAGGCCCGGAAATCCTCATTGCTGATGGGCGTAATGACGGAAGGATCTGAGTTCAGCTCCAGGGTCTTCAGGAGGGGATGGTCCGCCCGCACGCAGAACAGGACCTTTTCATTCAGGATATGCTCAAAGGTGATGCCCTGATAGACATTGGGCGAGTGGAAAATGCAGAAATCTACCTTGTTGTGATCCATCAGGGACATCATATACTGGTGGGAGCCCTCCAGAACCTTCACTTCGATGCCCGGGTACATGGATTTGAATTTGGGCAGAGCAGCCGGCAGAACGGCAGAGGAGCGGAAGACTGTGATTCCCATGGTAACCGTGCCGGTCTCTGTGTTTTTGAGAATTTCCAGGTTCTGAAGCAGAGCCTTTTCCTTCATGAGAGCGTCTTTCGCGTATTCCTGATACAGCTTTCCCGCGCCTGTAAGCTGGAGCGGATAGGAGTCCCGGTAAAAAAGCTGGACGCCGAGCGCTTCTTCCAGACTGCGCAGATATTTACTCAGGGAAGGCTGGGAGACATAAAGGCGCTGGGCGGCCTTTGTGACGCTGCCCTCTTCTGCTATGATCAGAAAATATTCAAAATTCTTATAGTTCATAGATTGTTAAATCCTCTTCAACTTTATTCCGATTTGGTTATATATTATATACTTTATTATATATTAGACAATAAGTAAAGGCAAAATTATAATAAAAATAGAGAATTTGCACGAAATAAATAAGAAACGGCCGTTCTTATCGAAGCAAAAATGCTCAATAATTGTCCATTAATCAGGATGGAGGAATGCAAAATGTGGAATGCAGTTGTAGTTGATCGTGACTACGGAAGCGTAAGCCTGGAAAAGCAGCAGCTTCTGGTGGAAAATTATGCTAAAAAAGGAATGAATTTACGGCTGGAGCATTTCAAGACGGATGATGAGATCGTGGCCGGCTGCGCAGACGCGGATGCCCTGCTGTGCACAGGAAACCCCCCGATTACAGCCAAGGTGCTGAAAGGACTTCCCAGGCTGAAGGTGGTTCAGCGTTTTGGAATCGGCGTAAATTCCGTGGATCTGGAAGCGGCCACTGAGGCCGGAGTGCTGGCGATGTTTATGCCCGGTTTCTGCATTGAGGAGCTGGCGGTACATGCCACAGCATTGATATTGAATCTGATGCGGAATGTGTCTTATTATGACAGAGGCATCCGAAGCGGAGAATGGCGGAAGGCCAAAGGCCCCATGCCGCCAAACCCGGAGGATCTGACCCTCGGCCTCTTTGGCTTCGGCGGATCGGCCCGGAAACTCTGGAAGATTTTCAAGGATGGCTTCGGAACGAAGGTTCTGGCCTATGATCCTTATATCTCCCCGGATAAGGCGCCGGAAGGCGTGGAGATGGTAAGCTTTGAAGAACTGCTGGCCCAGTCAGACATTGTGTCTCTTCATGCGCCCCTTACTCCGGAGACAAGACATATTTTCAACAAAGAGGCGTTTGAAAAAATGAAGAAAAACGCCATGATCGTAAACATTTCCAGAGGCGAGCTGATCGACCAGAAAGCCCTGGAGGAGGCCCTGGAGCAGGGAGAAATTCAGTTTGCGGGCCTGGATGTATATGAGAAGGAGCCGCTGCCCGCGGACAGCCCGCTGATTCAGAGGGATGATGTGATTCTGACCTGCCACAGCGCTTTTTACGGAGTGAATTCCCAGAAGAATCAGCTGTCCCTGGCCCTCGAGCTGGTAGACGGCGTGCTGAACCACAAAAAAGTCAGTGGAAGATATATCGCCAATAAAGGCGTAGTCAGCAAAATAGAAGATTTGATCATCGAATAAAGAACAGACAGAGAGGAGAACTACATATGGCAAAGAATATTGGATGTGTAATCGTAACGGGAAATACCCGTCCGGATAGAGAACTGGTAGAAAAATTTGCAGGCCTGCCTGTGGCAAACATAGATGACTGTATGAACCGTACGGCGGCTGTGCACAACGACATTTTCCCGCTGAACAAAACACCGCTTCTGGGCACGGCGTTTACCGTGAAGGTTCCCCAGGGGGATAACCTGATGTTCCATAAGGCCATGGATATGGCCCAGCCCGGGGATGTGGTAGTCATCGACGCGGGCGGATTTACAGACAGAGCCATTTTTGGAGAGCTGATGATTCAGTACTGTCAGAAACGCGGGCTGGCCGGCGTAATCGTGGACGGCGCGATTCGTGATTCCGATACGCTCTCTACTCTGGATTTCCCGGTTTACGCAAAAGGCGTCACCCCCAACGGCCCTTACAAAAACGGCCCGGGAGAAATCGGAACCACCATCAGCTTCGGCGGCCAGGTAGTGCGCCCGGGAGACATCATTGTGGGTGACCAGGACGGTATTATCATCATCAAGCCGGAAGAGGCGGAAGAGCTGGCGGCTCAGGCGAAGGCCGTATTTGAAAAAGAAGAAAAAATCACAGAGACCATCCATAAAGAAGGCACTTATATCCGTCCGTGGGTAGATGAGAAGCTGAAAGAGATCGGATGTGAATTTGTAGGAAAATAGGCTTCAGGGGGAAGGAGGAGAATTCATGGGTCCTGGTTTACTGTCACTGATTATATTTATTGGGGTTATTATTATAGTAAATGCAGTATTAAAACAGAATATCGCCATTGCCATGGGTGTGGCCTGGCTGGCGACCATGCTGCTGGATATCCGTAATTTCGGAACCATGTTTGTCACCAGCCTCTGGGATGGAATCATCGGAGACGTAATCTTCCCGTCCATGTGCTTCGGCTTCATGGCGGTGCTGATGAACCGTACCGGCATCATCCGCAGACTGGTTAATATTCTGAACGCGATTTTCTGGAGAATCCGCGGAAGCGCCGGTTATGTATCTACCATGACAAGCGTGCTTCTGGGAATGGTTACCGGTTCCGGCCCGGGTATTTCGGCCGTATCCGGAGCAATCACGATTCCCTGGATGGAGAATTCCGGATTTTCCAAAAAGGTAGCCACAACCATCGTAACCGGAAACGTGACGCTGGCGGCAAGTACTCCGCCGTCCACGTCTATGTTCATGCTGCTGGCCATGCCTGCCATCGCAGGAACCATTTCGGCAGGAGATCTGTATATCGCCCTGCTGGCCGGCGGAGCTTATGTGGTTATTGCCAGATTTATCACCGTATGGTTTTATATCCGCAAGCTGGATATTCAGCCTGTTAAGAGAGAGGATGTCATGCCCCTTCGGCAGGCGCTGAAGGAAGGCTGGAAGTCCCTGTTTATCTTCCTGGGCGTTTTGATTCCGCTGCTTCTGACCACAGGCCCCATCAGCGATCTGCTGGCTTCCACTCCCTTCGGAGAAGCGGGCGTGGATTCCATCGATATGATGGTATGGATTCCGGTTCTGCTCAGTGTGATCATTATGCTGGAGGGCAAGGCTTACCTGCCCAAATGGACAGACTTTAAAGGATGGCTGGATCTGATCCGCGCGGATATTATGAACTATCCCATCATCGGCGGTACGATTATCTTTTCCATTGCGGCCAGCAGTGTTATGGGCGACTTAGGGATAGGCGCCGACATGGAGGCTCTTTTCGGACACCTGGCAGGCATGAGCCCCATCATCACCGTTATGCTTGCGGGCATTCTGATTCTGATTGTGGCCGGGCCTCTGAATACCACCGGAACCATCGCGGCTCTGGGAAGTGTCTGCTTCGTAGCGCTGACCAGCGTGGGAATTTCCCCAGGAACTGCCATCTCTGCCATGCTGATCTTTGCCGCCACAGAAGGCTGCATTCCTCCCGCTTCCGCTCCGCTGTTTATCGCGTCGGGAATCTCGGGATTGAAGGACCCGTCGGTCTGCTTCAAGGATCTGGTATTGTATTACGGCCTCATAAACTTTGTCATAGGCGTGCTCATAGGCGGCGGCATCCTGCCGATGCCAGTGTTCTAAGGAGGGGAAATCGATGAAAAAACTGTTCAGAGAAATTTTTACCTATACCCTGATTCTGTTTGTGGCCTGCGGAATTCTGACAGTGGTGCTGCAGACGCTGAGTATTATCACCATGCAGAGTGCCCTTTCCATCTGGGTGTACAACGGAATACGAAAAGTGGCCATTGGCGCCAGCGGTGTCTGCGGCCTGGCAGCCTTCGGATACCTTCTGTTTTCCAGAGAGAAGGCGAAGACTGATGATGATGACTGACAGGGAACGGGAATACATTTAATCAGACACGGAGAATATCGAAAAACTGTATTTGGTTCAGGGTTCACCGGAAACAAGGATATGGGATCAAAAAACAGCGCCGGTGTATCAGGGATAAAATCCCCGATATACCGGCGCTGCCGTCTGAAATCATTTATCCGAAATTTCAGATTTTTTATTAGCCAAAGTATCTCTTCAGAAGACCCTCGAATGCGCGGCCGTGACGAGCCTCATCGCGAGCCATTTCATGTACGGTGTCATGGATAGCATCCAGGTTTGCAGCCTTAGCGCGCTTAGCAAGATCTGTCTTACCCTCGGTAGCGCCGTTCTCAGCAGCTACTCTCAGCTCCAGGTTCTTCTTGGTGCTGTCGGTAACAACCTCGCCCAGAAGCTCAGCAAACTTTGCAGCATGCTCTGCCTCTTCCCAGGCAGCCTTCTCATAGTAAAGGCCGATTTCTGGATATCCTTCTCTGTGGGCTACTCTTGCCATAGCCAGGTACATACCTACCTCAGAGCACTCTCCGTTGAAGTTTGCTCTCAGATCCTCAAGGATGTCCTCGCTTACGCCCTTTGCTACGCCTACTACGTGCTCAGCAGCCCAGGTCATGCCTTCCTTCTGCTCAGTGAACTTGTCCGGACCAACGCCGCACTGGGGACATTTCTCAGGCGGATTCTCGCCTTCCCATACATAACCGCATACAGAACATACCCATGTCTTCATAATCGTATTCTCCTTTTCTTATTTAATATAGTTTGTTTGATTAGTTACTGCTAAAAACAGTAATGATTCCTGTTACTGACATTAATGTATCACAGATTTCCGTATTCGTCAAGCATTATTTTGCGCAATCGGAGCAGATTCCGTAATACAGGACGGAGTGGCCGTCGATGACCCCCGGAAAGTTTTTCTGAGCCTGCCGGTCAATGGCGCTTTCGTCATCCAGATGCACATCCAGAAGAGAATGGCACTTCCGGCACAGAAAATGAGAGTGGGGCTCCACATGGCCGTCAAACCGGTCCGGTCCGTCGGTGGTAATCTTGATGATCTCGCCCAGCTCTGTCAGAAGGGACAGATTGCGGTAGACGGTTCCCAGGCTGATATTCGGAAACTCCTCCCGCACATGCAGATAAATGGTATCGGCAGTAGGGTGATCGTATCTGGACATCAGGAAACGCTTGATGGATTCCCGCTGCCGGCTGTATTTCAATGCTGGCATAAAAACATCCTTTCATAATTCATAATAATGATAATGGTTATTGTTTCTTATATTCTATGCAGAAATTTTTCGTTTGTCAATAGGAAAAGTTTACAGGAATATAACATTCCGCTGCGGAACAAAAACAGATATAATGATATTTATAATAGAAGGAGGACGATCAAAATGAAAATCGTAGTACTGGATGGCTACACGGAAAATCCCGGTGATTTAAGCTGGGGAGAACTGGAGAAGCTGGGGGAGCTTACGGTGTATGACAGGACTTCTCTGACAGATGAGGAGGAGATCATCAGCAGGATCGGGGACGCGGAGGTGGTGTTTACCAATAAGACGCCTATCAGCCGCCATGTGATAGAAAGCTGCCCTTCCATGAAATTTATCAGTGTGCTCGCCACCGGATACAACATCGTGGATTATAATTACGCGAAGGAAAAGGGAATTCCGGTGACCAATGTGCCCACCTATGGAACGGACGCGGTGGGACAGTTTGCCATCGCTCTGCTGCTGGAAATCTGCCATCATGTGGCCCATCATTCAGAGGCGGTGCATCAGGGGCGCTGGGAGACCAATCCGGACTGGTGCTTCTGGGATTATCCTCTCATTGAGCTGGCGGGGAAAACCATGGGAATCATCGGATTCGGAAGAATCGGCCAGAAGACAGGTGCCATCGCCAAGGCCATCGGCATGAAGATTCTGGCCTATGATCACCATGAAACGGAAACGGGAAAAGCCATCGGAGAATATGTGGATCTGGACAGGCTGCTGGCAGAATCTGATGTAATTGCCCTTCACTGCCCTCTGTTCCCGGACACGGAAGGAATTATTAATAAGGAAACCATTGCCAAAATGAAAGACGGCGTCATTATCCTGAACAACAGCCGGGGGCCGCTGGTGGTGGAGCAGGATCTGGCAGACGCCCTGAACAGCGGAAAGGTCTACGCGGCAGGGCTGGATGTGGTGAGCACGGAACCCATCAAAGGCGATAATCCCCTGCTGAAAGCCAAAAACTGCATTATCACGCCCCACATTTCCTGGGCGCCCAAAGAAAGCCGCCAGAGAATTATGGACTGCGCGGTGGAAAATGTAAAAGCTTATCTTGGGGGAAATCCGGTAAACGTAGTGAATAAGTAGAAGAAACGGTTGACAAGCGAAAAGCCTCCTGTTATAATTCTTTCATAAGTCTTAACAAATTTGTAATATTTGAGCAGTGAATTATACGGAGGATGATAAGGAAATGCACAGATTTACGGTAGTGTGTCTGGCCGGAGCGTGCTGTTTCTGTTTGAGCGGCATGAAGGCGGAGGCAAGCAATCTTCTGCCGGCGGCAGACGAGGGAATTGCCTCAGTCATGACGGAAGCCTATCAGGTGGACCCGGCAGCGGATGAAAAAGTGCTTGAGGAGATGACTCCTTCTGAATATGACGGAATCTGCATCGCGCAGGTGAATGATTATGTGAACGTCAGAAGCGAACCCAATGAGGAGAGCGAGATTCTCGGAAAGCTTTATGACGAGTCAGCGGGAACCATTGAGGAAGAGACTGACGGATGGTACAAGATTACTTCCGGAAGCGTGACAGGGTATGTGAAGTCCGATTATGTGGTTACAGGCGATGAGGCAGAGGCCCTTGCCGCTGAAGTGGGACAGAGGGTAGCTACAGTCACCACACAGACTCTTCGGGTAAGAACAGATGCCAATACAGATGCCAGTGTCCTGGGACTGATTGGAGAAGGCGAAGAGCTGACAGTCACCAATGAGCAGGACGGCTGGGTACAGGTTTCCATCGAGGAAGGAGACGGCTGGGTATCCACTGATTATGTAGATTTGAGAACCGATTTCGTACAGGCAGAGTCCAAGGAAGAAGAAGAGGCCCGTCTGGCAGCGGAAGAGGAAGCGAAGGAAGAAGGAAGACGGAAAGCGGCGCAGGCAGAAGCCAAGGTGAAAGCCGCTGAAAAGGCTGTCGAAGCTTCTTCGGAAGGATCTTCCCAGACAGTAGTGGGCAGCGGTTCCGGAAGCAGTTCAGGAAACGCGGTCGCAAGCTTCGCAAGCCAGTTTGTGGGCAATCCGTATGTATACGGCGGCACCAGCCTGACCAATGGAGCAGACTGTTCCGGATTTGTCCTGAGCGTGTACGCGAACTTCGGCGTGAGTCTTCCCCATTCTTCCAGCGCCATGAGAAGCGTGGGATATGAGGTAAGCCTGGCAGACGCGCAGCCGGGAGACATCATCTGCTACAGCGGCCATGTGGCAATCTACTGCGGAAACAATACGATTGTACATGCCAGCACTGCGGCTACGGGAATCAAATACACATCCCCGGCAAACTACAGAAACGTAATCTGTGTAAGAAGAATTTTCTAATCGAAACCGTATAAATGAATAAATGGATCAATATAGAAATTGCAGGAGCCGAGAGACTCCTGCTTTTTTCTGTTTTTTCGACCGCCGTAATTGAAAATATATTTTGAAAATAGTCTGGTATTGTCAGACATGAAAAAAAGTGCGAATCCGGGAAGAAATTACCAGAACTGCATTTTGCACAAACTTTTAATGGACTTTACAAAATTTTAACGAAAAAGAGTGGATAACAGAAAAGTTATCCACATTTTATCCAAAGAAGAAATCCAGAAAAGAAAGTTATCAACGAAGTTATCCACATTATCCACATTTTTGGGTGTGTATAAACCTGGTTTACATAGTATTTATCAAAACGGATGTTTTGTACAGATTTAATAAATCAGATAAAATTCTGTCAAAAGGCCAAAACAGGCTTGACAACCGCAATGTCGAAATATATCTGTAATTGTCTGAAAAAACAGGAAAAAGTTTCTTCGGTCCGCACAGAATCAGGAAAGCTCCCGGGGAGGAACCGCAGTCAGCTTGAAGATGGGATTCCCTTTGGAAGAAAATTTTTCTTCATATTCCGTCATGATATTGCCCTCATTCATGGAAGGATCATGGTGCAGATCCCGGGTACAGCCCGTCAGCTGCCAGCCGGCTTCCTCCACGCTTTCCAGAGAAAAATCGAAGAGGGCTTCATTGTCTGTCTTGAATTCCAGCCGGCCCTGGGGCGGCAGTACAGCCTTGTAGCGGTTCAGATAATTTACGGATGTGAGCCGGCGCCTTGCGTGGCGGGCCTTGGGCCAGGGATCGGAAAAATTCAGATAGATCCGCTCTACCTCGCCGGGGGCGAAAAACTGCTCCAGCTCAGCAGCGTCCTCACACAGAAAATACAGATTCTGCAGAGGTTCCTCCTCCATCTTCTGAATGGCTCGCAGCAGAACGCTGCTGTAGCGCTCGACGCCGATATAGTTGATCTGGGGATTCTGCTCCGCCAGCTCCATAAGAAAACGGCCCTTGCCCATGCCGATTTCGATATGGATGGGATTCCGGTTCCCGAACAGCTCATGCCAGGTTCCCGGGCGCTCCTTGGGGTTGTGAATCACGCAGGGGCTCTGCGCGACAGCCTCCTCGGCTCCTTTGATATGTTTCAGTCTCATTTGTCAGCTCCTTTTAATTTGATTCCCGCAGGTTCTTCATACGCCGGAAAAGGTGTTTTTCCGGCATATTTTCTTCATTGTATATAACCCTTAAAAAAAAATCAAGAAAATATAAAAAAAGTACTTGCATTTTTAAGAATGATACAGTATAATAATTCTTGCGTTGAAAAACAACGGAAAAATAAATAAGGACAAGCGCGATTAGCTCAGCTGGCAGAGCACCTGACTCTTAATCAGGGTGTCCAGGGTTCGAACCCCTGATCGCGCATGCAGGGCACTGGTTTTGCGCCATGGAGCGCGGGGTCGGTGCTTTTTTCTGCGCAAATACTGGAAATATGGGCCCTGAAGGGGGAAGCGGAGTAACATAGTTTGGAGACAAAATACAGCTGGCAGACGTAGGTATACAATATTGAATATGACAGACATGCGCAGAGCTGTTCAGAATAATTGCCTGAACAGCTTTTTCTTTATGTAAAATTATCTTCATTTTCTTTTTACAAACTTTACATTTTTCTTACATATCAAATAAAAATCAACAAAAATAGCATTCTAAATGTAGAAAAGAGCAAAAAACACATGATTTTTTAAGTGGTATATTGAAATCGTTCAAAAGCACACGGCGCGAATAGCAAACAGAAACGAAGGAGATGAAGTGATGGGAACGATTCAGCTAAAGAACGTAAAGAAGCAGTTTGATAAAGACGTTGTTATCGAGAATCTGAATTTGGAAATTGCGGATGGTTCCTTTACCGTGCTGGTCGGGCCGTCGGGATGTGGAAAATCCACGACGCTTCGCATGATCACGGGACTGGATGACCCTACAGAGGGCGAGATCTACATTGATGGGCAGAAAGTGAATGATATTACTCCCGGTAAAAGAGATATTGCCATGGTGTTTCAAAATTACGCACTGTATCCGACGATGACGGTGCGTCAGAATATTTCGTTTGGCCTGGAAAATAAGAAGATCCCGAAAAAAGAAAGGGAGAGAAGAGTCAAAGAGATCTGTGAGATCGTGGGCCTGACCGAATACCTGGACCGTAAACCGGCGAAATTGTCCGGAGGCCAACGCCAGAGGGTTGCCCTGGCCAGGGCGATGGTTAAGCAGCCGAAAGTATTCCTGATGGACGAACCGCTGTCCAATCTGGACGCAAAGCTGAGAGCGCAGATGAGAGTGGAACTGATCGAGCTCCATAAAAGGCTGGGCACTACGTTTGTGTACGTAACTCATGACCAGACAGAAGCCATGTCCATGGCAGACACGATCGTCCTGATGAAGGATGGCGAGATTGTACAGCAGAGTTCTCCGAGGGAATTGTATAACAATCCCAACAACGTATATGCCGCTCAGTTTATTGGCACGCCGCAGATGAATGTGCTCAGAGATATGCTTCCGGATGGGAAAATGCTCGGATTTCGCCCGGAAAAGCTCTATTTCCATGAGACGGATGATCCGCATATTACCATCAAAGTACAGGTTGCGACCAAAGAGATGCTGGGTTCGGAGATTATTTATTCACTGAACAGCAAATACGGGACGTTGATGGCAAAGACAGATTACGAGCTTGACACAGGAGCCGAGGCGTCGGTCTGTGTGCCGCTTTCTTCCGTGTACCTGTTTGACAGCAATGAAAAACGCGCAGAACTGGACGACAAAGAAGTTGAAGTCATTAAAGCTTCGTTTGCGGAATAATGTCGAGAGGAGGAGTACCTGTGAAGAAAAAAGAAAGAAGCGCAAGCGGGAAGAGAGACCGGCTTCTGGGTATCGTGACGGCTTCTCCGGCGGCGATTCTGCTGTGCATATTCACCGTTTATCCGGTAATATACCTGATCTACAGATCTTTGTTTTCTGGAAGCCTGATTTCTGCAGAGAAAGAATTTGTAGGAATCGATAATTACAGGGAGATTTTCCTGGATGAAACCTTCCATAAAGTGCTGGTCAATACGATCATTTATACGGTGCTGTTTGTGGGGCTGACCATGGTGCTGGCGATTATTATCGCAGTATGGCTGAACAGTTCACATCAGAAAAAACTGAACAATATGGTAGAGGCGTGCATTTTTACACCGCATGTAATCTCCATGGTATCGGTTTCCATCGTATTCCTGTGGCTGATGGAGCCGGACACCGGATTTTTTAATATGGTGCTCACATCCCTTGGCCTGGATAAGTTCGCATTCCTGTCCAGTCCATCTACAGCCATGCTCTCCCTGGTACTGGTGATGGTATGGAAGAGCGTCGGATATTATGTGCTGCTGGTGATGGCAGCTCTTCAGACGGTTCCTGCGAGCATTTACGAGGCGGCGGAATTGGATAATGCATCAAAATCCCGTACCTTTTTCAAGATTACCCTGCCGATGATTTCGCCGACGATTCTATTTACCTGCGTGGTGGCGTCTATTGCATCGTTCAGGATCTTTGATGCGGTCAATGTCATGACTCAGGGTGGTCCTGTGGATTCGACCAATACACTGGTATATTATATTTACGCTTATGCGTTCCGCTATGGCAATCCGGGCGTTGCATGTGCGGCGGGTGTCGTTCTTCTGGTGCTGGTATGCGTCATGACGTATGTACAGTTCGGCGTCAGCAGGAACAAAGTACATTATCAATAAGAAAGGCGGAAGAGAATGCAGACATATGACAGAGATATTATTATCAATAAAATTGTGCGCGTGCTGAATGTGCTTCTGAAAGCGATTGTAATCGTGATCTTCATTTTCCCATTTTACTGGATGGTCGTCACATCTGTGAAAGATCTGGCGGAAGCCCTGCAGTTTCCGCCTACGTTGATCCCGGCCAGCTTACACTGGGAAAACTATACGCATGTGTTTGAAGTAGTCCCGATCACACAGTACTTCAGGAACTCCGTGATCGTCAGCGTCACGGTGCTGGTGCTGCAGTACCTGATCATTGTCCCTGCTGCTTATAGTCTGTCGCGGCATAAGTACAGAGGGAAAAAGCTGTTTTTCGGGCTGGTGCTTCTGGGACAGATGATTCCGCAGCAGATCACATTCCTGCCGGTCTACTTTATGTTCAGCAAAGTAAAGCTGCTTAATACACTGCTCCCGCTGATCCTGCCGTTTATCTCGAACCCGTTCGGAATCTTCATGCTCCGGCAGTATTTTATGCAGATCCCGCAGGAGGTTATTGAGGCGGCCAAGCTGGATGATGCCAGCAATATGAAGATTATGTTCAGAGTCATGATGCCGATGGCAAAGCCGGCTCTGGTCACGATCGGCCTGCTGTCCTTTATTTCGACATGGAACAATTATTTCTGGCCGTTGATTATGACTTCCAGCGAATCGCTGCGCACTTTGCCGGTAGGAGTTGCTGCGCTGAAATCCTCGGAGACACTGCAGATGTGGAATATCATCATGGCAGGCAACGTAGTGCTGGTACTGCCGATCCTGATTGTTTACATCATAGCCAGCAAAAAAATCCGGAATTCCTTTACCTATTCAGGAATCAAATAAACAATAAGAAACTCAAGATAAGAAGGAGGAGAAGAAATGAAGAGAAAAGTACTTATGACATTGCTTGCGGCAATATCGATTTTCACACTGGCCGCATGCGGATCCGGAGGAGAGGAATCCTCTTCTGCGGAGACTGCGGACGGAAAGATTGAGATTGAATTTTGGCATTGTATGGGTTCATCCAACGGAGAACTGATCCAGGAACTGACAGATGCTTTCAATGAGTCTCAGGATAAGATCCATGTGACGGCGGTTCATCAGGGTTCTTACACGGAGGCCAGCACAAAGATGCAGGCGGCCCTGTCTGGCGGAGAAGCCCCGGTAGTGGCTCAGATGGAGATCGGAAGCCTCGGCGTATTCGCGGATTCCGGACAGCTTGTGGATTTGCAGAAATATGTGGATGCGGAAGATTTTGACCTGGATGATTTTATGCCTGGGCTGCTGGATGCGTCTTATTATGACGGCGAGCTGATCGCCCTGCCTCATTCCAGAAGCCTTCCAGTGCTCTATTACAATAAAAATCTTTTTGAACAGGCAGGCATCGAGAATCCGCCTGAAACCTGGGATGAGCTGGAAGCAGATGCGGAAGCCCTGACCGGCGATGGTGTTTACGGATATTCCTGCCCGTTGGATCAGTGGTATTATTCTTCCCTGATGATGAATGCAGGCGGAACGATTTATAATGAAGATGAGACGGGAATCGGTTTCAATAATGAATCCGGTACGGCGCCTCTGTATCTGTGGAAAGACATGATCGCAGCAGGTACCATGAATGTTCCTTCCGGACAGGATTATAACTCATCCGAAGCCTGCAGAAATACTTTTGCAGCCGGAACGGCGGCAATGATCATGCAGAGTAGCGCTCAGCTGAAAGGCCTGGAAGAGACCTGTAATTTTGAAGTGGGCGTAGCCGCAATCCCGATGCTGACAGACCGTGCCTATCCTGCAGGCGGTTCCAATCTGATGATGTTCTCCGGCCACAGTGAAGAAGAAGAGGCGGCAGGATGGGAGTTCATCAAGTTTATGACCAATACGGAGAATGCGATTACCTGGGCGAACGGAACCGGATATCTGCCGGTGAGACAGAGCTGCACAGAACAGGATACCTATAAACAGATGGTGGAAGAAGATCCGAATCTGCAGATCATCACTGACAATGTACAGTATTGCGCAGAAGCAACCTTTATTCCGGAATACGCAGAAACAAAAGATATCATAGCGAATGAAATTCAGAAATGTATCCTGGAGGACAATTACTCTCCAGAAGAAGCGGTACAGAGCATGGCAGACCGCGTAGCGGAACTTTTTCAGTAATCAGACGTTGAATTTATATTTCCGTGACCGCCTGAGCAATGCAGGCGGTCTTTTACTGCCGGGTATTGTGCCTGCGGTATTCCGTGGGCGTGCACCCTTCATATTCCATAAATAACTTGGTAAAATGACTCTGACTGTAATATCCGCAGGTGGCTGTAATGTCTTTGACCGACTGGCCGGTGCAAAGCAGCAGTTCCTTTGCGCGATTAAGCCGGAGCTGGGTGATATATTTGCTGTAAGAGATGCCAAGTTCCTGCTTCAAAAGATTACTGATATAATTTGCGGAAAATCCGAAGCGTTCCGCGAGGCTGGCGATGGACAGGTTCTCACAGTAATGTTCCTGAATATACTGGATGATAGTCCGGACCGGACGGCTGTTCTCTGAGCTCTGAAGGAACTGTTTTGCGTATTCCTGGAAATACTGTTTCAGGTCTTCCGCACATGCAGGCAGAGAAGGCGGCACGCCCATCGTGATGGTAAAGAATGAGAGAATATTCTCCCAGTAACTCTTCAGTTCCTCCAGCTGGGCGAGCCGGCTGCAAACCAGGGCGCTGTAGTTGATGAATTCGTTATAATCCTTCTGAAAACATGCGGCCTGCCACCTGACGCAGAGTGAGCTGAACTGGAGCAGTTGCGGTTCACAATCCAGAAGCGGTTTCAGATAATAAAACTGTTCGGAGCCTTTCAGGACCCGCAGGCAGGAATGCTGCAGAAGACTTTGCAGATCACTTTTCAGTCTTTCCCTGCTGCAGGTGACGGAGGACGTAAAAAAGGAGACTCCGTCTGTATAAACCTGGCTGGACAGATTTTTTAAAATGCTGCGAAGATACTCCGGATCTTTTGAAAAATACAGCAGAATGATCTGATTGTCAGAAAAAGAGGAGACAAAACTGTCTTCATACGGTTTCAGTTTTTCCAGAAAAGATTCAGGGGGGAGGCTGACGTTGTCAATGGTGATCAGAATGACAAAGCCGTAGTACCCTTCATATTTTCCCAGAGTCCCCTGACGGTGATTGATAATATTTTCCAGCCAGTTCCGAAAGACCGCTTTGCGTTCGCGCAGTCCGGACAGTTCCATCTGTTCGGCAGCCTGTATCGTAGCCTGTATCGTATGCAGATCCAGAGGCTTCATAAGATAATCTTCTACTTTCAGCTTAACAGCCTGTTTGGCATATTCGAATTCGTTAAAACCGGTCATGATATAATACCGCGTATCAGGGGACACCTCTTTGGCAAAGAGGATGGCGTCCAGTCCGGTGAGACCGGGCATCTTGATGTCCACATAGGCCAGTTGAAAACGATGTTCCGTCAGAAGCTCCAGCATCTGATGTCCGTTATAGGCATGGAAGACCTGAATATCATTTCGGTAAGACAGGATCAGCTTTTCTATAGACAAATGAATTAGAGGTTCATCGTCGATGACAAGTATATTCATTTCTTTTCTCCCTTCAGAAATCCGGGGATGATGACAGCCTGGATTGTCAGGCCGTTTACCCGGTAGAGATAAAATTTAATGTCCTTGTTCCACAGATTCATACGGTTTTCTACATTTTTGAGGCCGATAGAAGAAGGGGAGTGAAGCTGTTCTTTCGTAAAGCCGACTCCGCTGTCTTCTATTATAATATAAATCTTTTCGCCGTGTTTTTCCACTGTGATATTCAGTGTGCAGGGAGTTTCGCTTGGTTCGATTCCATGAATGACCGCGTTCTCCACCAGGGGCTGCAGCAGCAGCTTCGGCATGCAAAGTGATTCCAGAGATTCTTCACATGAGATCGTATATTGTATCCGTTCTCCGAAACGCAGATGGAAAAGAGAGCAGTAGCTGTCCAGAAAATCCAGTTCTTTCTTCAGCGTGGTTTCCTGGTCTTTACTCAGCACATACCGCAGGATGGCAGCAAAACGGTAGAAACAGTCGTTGAGCAGTTCGGTTTCGCCGATTTGGTTGAGCGTGATGAAGCTGTAGATGGTGTTGATGATAAAGTGCGGCCGAATCTGAGACTGCAGGGCCTGGAACTGCAGATTTTTCTGCGCAATCAGCAGTTCATATTCGTTGTGAATTTTTTCCTGAAGTTTTTCCGCCATGTGATTGACGGAAAAGCCGATATCCTGAAATTCCTGAATGGGAAGCTCGGTGCAGCGGGCGTCCAGATGCCCTTTTTCCATCTCTTTCAGTACGGACTGAATCTGATATATCGGTATCTGGATCCACCGGTTATTTCCGTGGAAGAGCAGATAAGCAATACAGATCGCAGTCAGAAAACAGAAAAGACAGATAAGGATGAAGATGGTGATCTGCTGTGTGGTATACGAAGCGGATAACAGTACATGAACAGTCAGAGGATAATCTTCCAGAGACTGCGACTCATGTATCCACATCCGCCTTTCATATCGGAACTGGTTTTCTCCCAGATGGGCTGTAAAGGAAGCGTTAACCGCACTGCTGGAATAGATCAGTTCGCCTTTATCGTTGGTAAAAAGTACAATACCGGGTGTGCGGGTGTCTATTTCTGAAAACAGTGCGTCCAGAAATCGGGTATTTATATTGACCACGATGACGTTTTCCTGCTCCGGATCATAGAGGTTTTTTAATTGTCGGGAGACGAAAAAACTGTCTGTGCCGCCGTCCTGATAAGGGGTAATCGCAGTTTTCCCGTTTTTCTCAATGGCATCCACATACCAGTTCCGGCTTTCCAGAGACTGAAGGGTGGGAAGATATTGATAATAATTTTCCACATTAAAATACAGGACTTCCTGGTCGGAGATAAATAGAAGGTCACCGAAATCTTCCCGGGAGTAAGCGGCCAGACGCAGGGCGTCCCCGATCTCCTCACTTACCTGATTTTTGTCAAAGATAGACATCTGTGAAAGATCAGACTGCGACTGAAGGTATGGGCTGTAATAGGGACCTTTCATAATGTTGTCAATGTCATTGATATAATTGGTCAGATACGCGTGGATCAGCCGCGTGTCATTTACGGACTGCGACCGGAGATCCTGATACTGGTAATTGCCGAACAGATATGCGATAAAGATGCCGATCAGGCTTAAGGGAATGAGAAAACTCAGAATAAAAGTAAGAAATAATTTCTGCGACAGAGACGGAAGCTTTAAAGTTTTCATACGGGCGCATCCTCCTTTGTATACTCTGCCTTGAATTATATCAAATAAATTTTTGCGGTTGAAGTTTTTCTGGAAAAATAGCATGAAAATATTAAAAAACAGCAAAATTTGAAAGGCATATTTAATGATATACCATATAACAGGGGATTAAGTGGATGTATAAGTATGAGCGAACTATTGATGGGACTGATTGAAGATACTGAGGAAGTATCCTTGTTCTCTGCGGTGGTTCGGCTATTTTTTGCGGCCGCTGGATTATTTTTCCAACCGCATATTGAGGTGAAGACCATGGTACGGATGTCCGAATACAAGCGTTATAAAAAAGATATCTGCGCAATCACCGAGCTGGATTTCGGAAAGCGGCAGAAACACGAGGAGATCTTGGAAGAAATCGAAAAGCTCGAAAGCCTACGCTTTATGCGTGAAATAAAATAAAAAAGAAAAGAGGCAGAAAAAATGAGATTAACAGTAGAAATAGCGGCACGCCTTTTGGAAAAAGCCAGAAAAGAAGTGGAAAACGACGGATTTATCCGCCACAGTATCTGTGTGGGAGACACAGCGGCAGTGATCGCGGAGGCGATCGGGCTGGAAGAACCAGATTATGTCAGGGCACTGGGATATGTACATGATATTGGAAAGTCCCTGAATGAAAAAGATGTGGAATGGCATGATGTTCTCGGATTCAATTATCTGCTGGAGCAGGGGATTGATGAGCAGGATGCATGGATCTGCATGACCCATTCTTATATCAACGGAGACTATACCTGTGAGGCGGGTGGGATCCCGAAAAAGCACCCGCTGCGCTGTGAGAAACTTCGGGAACATCATTATAATACTTATGAAGAGATCATCAACCTGTGCGACCTGATGTGTCTGTTTGAGACCATGACGATGGAGAAACGCCTGATTGACCTGTTGGTCCGGAAAGGGATTCATGAGAATACTCATTATCATCTGGTTGAAGCGCTGAAACTGAAAGATAAATTCGACAAGAAGCTGGGACACAGCATTTATGACTTGTTCCCCCATATTCAGCTTTGATTTCTATACCTTTTATCTATGGCTGTTTATGTTTCCTTCACAGATGTATTTCAAAAACTTCCGGGGACTCTTGTATTTTGCCGGGAAGTCGGCTATACTTTGGAATAGATTGCGGCGCAGGTTCTATTTTATGCCGCAGGATTCAGGAGGACAAGATTCAGGAGGACGAAAAAATGAAGCTGATGATCGTGATTGTACAGGAGCAGGATTATGACGCTCTGGCAACTCTGCTGATCAGAAACCGCATCCGGGCCACGAAGTTCAGGACAGAGGGCCTGTATTCAAACAAAACGAATATTACGCTGCTTATCTGCATCGAAAAGGAGCGCGAGGAGGAGATTCTGGAGTATGTGCGCCAGAGCTGTACGGAGCGCGAGGAAGAGTGCAAGGTATGGGAGTATAATGGAAATGTCATGGTTGAGACAGAACGTACTCTGAAAATAGGCGGAGCGACCATCTTTATTTCTGATGTTGATAAATCTCTGAAGTTCTGAAATGTGTCACAGTGCGCTGACAAATACGGCTCCGCGTGTGCGGAGCCGGTGACAAAAGCTGTGTTTCAAAAAAATTCTTGTATTATTCACATAATTATACTAAAATATGTATTATAAATGTGGCAATGTGACGGTAAATACAGTGCCGCGGCCCGGTGAGGAAGAGACATCGATGCTTCCATAATGAGCCTTGATGATTTTCTGTGTAATGGCCAGTCCAAGTCCCGTGCCGCCTGCCTTGTGCGAAGAGAATGGAGTGAAAAGCTCGTCCATTTCTTCGGGAGTCATGCCGCATCCGTCATCTGTGACGCGGACAATGATCTGATCCAGATATTTTCTGGCGGATAAAGATACACATCCGTTTTCTCCTGTGGACTCGAAGGCGTTTTTGAGAAGATTCAGAAATGCCTGTTTCAGTTTTATGGGATTTCCGAATACGGATGGAAGCTGAGCGGGCAGATGAACGGAAAAATTCTTTTTATGTGCAAGAATATAGGGCTGAAGACTTTCTTCCAAGGTGTGGAATACGTCTTTCAAATCCACTTCGCACATAAAGAACCGGCGGCTGTCGCTGTAGGCGGCCAGGTCGTCCAAAAGCTGGTTCAGGTATTCCACGTCTTCCAGTGTCTGGGACCAGAATTGAAATTCTTTTACCTCAGGGTGAGTGGCTTCTATCAGCTGAAGAGAACTGTTAATTAAAGTCAGCGGATTTCGTATTTCATGTGTTATTTTGGCGATAGTGAGATTGATGTCTTCCATGTTCATATCACTCCTGTGCTTTAGTGTACCATAAAAGGAAAGATTTGACAATATAGAACAAATCTTCAAAAATCGACAAAAATAAGCAGATGATATAAATAACAGGAAAGGAACAGTAAAAATGAGAGAGGATAACTGTATTTTTTGTAAAATCGCGAACGGGGAGATTCCGTCTGCCACAATCTATGAGGATGAAGATTTTCGTGTATTTCTGGATTTGAATCCGGCCACCCGGGGCCATGCCCTGATTGTGCCCAAGGAGCATTTTGCGAATCTTTTTGAGATGGACGAGGAACACTGCAGAAAAGCCATTGCGCTTGCCCGGAAAATCGGCAGCCGCATGATGGAAAAGCTGGGATGCGACGGCCTGAATGTGGTACAGAATAATGGAGAGGCAGCAGGACAGACTGTTTTTCATTTTCATATGCATCTTATTCCGCGTTATAAGGAAGATGGAGCAGGAATTACCTGGAAGCAGGGCAGCCTGACTCCGGAAGCCAGGGATGAGCTCACAGCCCTTTTGGCGGGAAACTGAAGCCGGGAAGCGACGCGGTGAAAACTACAGAAGATAAGTTTGAAGAAATATACGAACAATATAAAAATATGGTGCTGAAGATAGCCTTCAGAATGACAAAGGATTATTATCTGGCAGAGGATATCTGTGAGGAAACCTTTATGAGACTTTACGGATATCAGGATTACATCATCCATGAGAAACTGAAAAGCTGGCTGATTGTAGTCGCTTCCAATCTGGTCCATGACCACTGGAAGAAATCAAGCAGCCGCAGAGAAGTTCTGGCGGATGATTCCTGGAAGACGGAAAAGGAAGTGGTGGACCCCGCTTCCAGCAGGGCGCTGGAACTTGTGGAATACCGGCGTCTCTGCAGCAGCGTTCTGAAAGCGCTGCGGGAGAAGAACGAGGACTGGTATGAGGTGCTGATTCTGGTAGAATATCTGGGAGTGCCGAGAAAGACCGTTGCGAAACAGCGCGGAGTATCCTTGAGTACGATTGACAGTTATCTGCGGAAAAGCAAGAAGTGGATGAAAGAAAATTTCCAGGAAGAATATGAAGAGCTTTGAGACAGGGAAAGCTTTGAGAGTGAGTGCAGGGTGAAGCGCTGAAACCATGAAAAAATGAGAGGAAACGCAGAAGAAAGGGAACGCTGACGCATTCCCTTTCTGTGCAGGTAAACTCCAAAAATCTTTGTACGAAATTCTTTAAGAAATTTCAGGCGGGTTTAAGCCTTTCCCGCAGCTTCCTCGATGAGGCTGATAATAGTTTCGATGGAGTCGGACTGATGGCTGGCGGCCATGGCTTCCGTCATCCGCTGTCTGTTCTCATAAAGATTATGAACGGCGTCAAAAAGAGAGTCCGGAGTGATCTGTTCTTCCTCCAGCACCATGCTGAAGCCCTGTTTTTCAAAAGAGCGGGCATTCAGAAGCTGGTCGCCCCGGCTGGAAGCGGCCGGAAGGGGAATCAGCAGGCTGGGTTTGCGCAGAGCCAGAAGCTCACAGATGGCATTGGCGCCGGCTCTGGAGATGACGATATCGGCCAGAGCAAACAAATCCTTCAGTTCATTTTTGATGTATTCATACTGAACATAGCCGGAAAGGCCGTTCAGGGTGGGATCTACCTTTCCCTTGCCGCAGAGATGGATGACATGGTATTCCTTCAGCAGCTGGGGAAGAATGCTCCGGACAGCTTCGTTTACCGCGGCAGCTCCGAGACTGCCTCCCATGACAAGAATGACAGGTTTGTCCGGGGAAAGGCCTGTGAAGCGGAGAGCCTTCAGAGAGTCACCTGTAAGGAGTTCCTGCCGGATAGGAGAGCCTGTCAGGACAGCCTTCTCTTTCGGCAGATACTGAAGGGTCTCGGGAAAGTTGCAGCAGACCTTCCAGGCGGAAGGAATGCAGAGCTTATTAGCCAGACCGGGAGTCATATCAGATTCGTGGATGATTGTCGGAATCTTAAAATGTCTGGCGGCCAGAACCACAGGGACGGATACAAAACCGCCCTTGGAAAACAGCACATCCGGCTTCAGCTTTTTGATGATATGCCGGGCCTCGCTGTATCCCTTCAGAACTTTAAAAGGATCGGTAAAGTTTTTGGGATCAAAATAGCGGCGCAGCTTTCCGGAGGAAATGCCGTAATAGGGAATCTGAAATTCTTCAATCAGTTTTTTCTCTATTCCATCATAAGATCCCATGTAAAAGATTTCATAGCCAAGCTCCCGAAGCCTGGGAAGCAGAGCAATATTGGGAGTCACATGTCCGGCGGTTCCTCCGCCGGTCAGAAGTATACGTTTCAATGATTCCACCTCCGTGAAAAACAGTCTATGTTTATTATGATAGGATCCCATCGGTCTGTCAATTCATATCGGAAGAAATTAAGAGGAAGAAAATGACGAGAGATAAATTCCATAAATGGATAGAAAAAGAAATCGAGACAGAAGCAGAGGCTCTGGAGAAAAAGGCGGAGGAAGCCGTGGAAGAGGACCCGGAGCTGTCTTCCCTCCGGATGCCGGAGGACTCCTATGGGGACCTGATGAAGCGGATAGAGGAGAAAAAGGGAAAAGCACCGTTCGCTCCCAGGACCGGAACCTTCCATATCCGCAGGCGCGCTCTCATAGCCTTGGGCCTGGCGGCGGCTCTTCTGGCAGCCCTCGGCCTTGGCGCCAGCGGCGAGCGGCTCTTTGCACCGGAGGTGGAGAGCCAGGTTGAGGATGGGGAGTATAATGTGACGATTATTAGTGGGGATGATGTTTATTATGTTGAGCTGACGGAAGAGGAAGCTTATGAGGAGATAGAGGAGAGGCTGGGGATATTGGCGTTGAGGCTGGGGTATAAGCCGCAGGGGATGGAGCTGGAGAAAGTTTATATTGATGAAAATATGGGTGAAGCTCAGTTGGAGTTTTCTTATCAAAATTTAAGTTTAATAATTTATCAAAATAAACAAAACAGTGAAGCTGCTTTTGACGCGCAAATTGATGGCAAAATTGTAGATAAAATAGAATCGTTTTATTATGATGAAGAACTGTATATATGGCAGATTGATAGAGCCGATAATGGATTATCTTTTGTAACCCAGCTAGTACAAGGAAATGCCTATTATCATCTTATGACAAGCATAAGTATTGATGAATTTGAAGAGATTATTCGTGGAATATTTTTTAATAATATATGATTTAACATGAATTATTCGTATTCTTATTGTAACTGTTTATCTTTAATTATTAATAGAAGGGGGTGAATGTTTGAAAAACGTGAAGAAGACAGTTTTAGCGGGTTTATGCTTTTTGATGACAATTTGCATGTGGAATACTCAGACGCTAATTAGCCACGCAGAAGAAATATCAGTACCTGGATATCATGAATATACCATTACAGAGGATGAGGCAATAGATACTTGGTATGGGATTGCAAAAGGAACTTATCTGGCAAGTGGAGTGAGCGGAATCAAAAAGGCTGGGACGGCTAAAGTAAATGTATCTGGTACTACTACCGCATATTCTAAATGTGACAAGGTAAAAGTTGGTGTTTATCTTGACGAAAGTCTTGATGGTGGAAATAGCTTTGGAACAATTGGAAGTTACTATTTTGAAGAACAGAATACAACATCCTGCCATGGTAGCAAAGCTAATATCTCTGTAACATCAGGCCGCCTGTACCTTGTCCGTGGCGTACACAGTGTAACAGAAGGCTCTACAACAGAAACTACGAGTACTCGTACTCAGGCTTTAAAGGCATCATAACTCCTGCTCCGGTGTTTGGGCGACACACCACACCAGCATGGAAAAAACAAACCCCAGGGCTGCTTCGCAGCCCAAACTACAACTGAATATGGAACTTCAAATCTTTATAATTTGGTAACACAAACACACTTGATAAAAAACGAAAAACAAAACACACAAAACACAACACACTTTTTCCTATTCCCGGTTTGTGGACGGTAATGACAGACAGGGACAGAAAACGCCGGCGGGGACAGCCTTCCCCGCCGGCGTTTTCTGCTCTTCCGCGGAAGATAGAGAGAAGACCAAAAGAAAAAAGGACAGCGCCAAGGAAGTCAAAGGAGATTGCGGCAAAAGGCAGCATCAAAAAGATGGAAAAGGCGGGAAAACCGGAAATGTCTTGAAATTATATGCATCTGTTGTTACAATAAAAAATAATCCGGCAGAAGGTCTGTCGTAAAGAAGAGTAGAAACGGAAGCGGAAAGCGAGGTTGGTTATGGGAAGAACAGGCATTATCGGAGCCATGGAAGAGGAAATCGTTCTTTTGAAGGAAAAGATGGAGATAGAGGTTGTCGTAAAGAAGGCCTCCATGGAATTTTATCAGGGAAGGCTGAACGACAGAGATGTGGTGCTGGTGAAGAGCGGCATCGGAAAGGTGAACGCGGGACTCTGCGCCCAGATTCTTGTGGATGTGTTCAACGTAAACCGGCTGATCAATACAGGAATCGCCGGCTCGCTGAAGGCGGAGATCAATATCGGAGATATTGTGCTTTCCTCAGACGCTCTGCAGCATGATATGGACGCGCGGGCTTTTGGCTATGCGAGAGGTGAGATTCCCCGGATGGATACGCTCAGTTTTCCGGCGGATCCGGAGCTGATCCGGATGGCAAAGGCGGCCTGCGAGGAGGTCAATCCGGATATCCAGGTATTTGTGGGCCGGGTTGTGACCGGAGACCAGTTTGTGGCCGGCAGAGAGGTGAAAGAGGAGATTGCCTCCTGGACAGACGGGTACTGTACAGAGATGGAAGGAGCGGCGATCGCCCAGGCGGCCTATCTGAATAAGGTACCCTTCGTGATTGTGCGGGCTATTTCCGACAAGGCGGACGACAGCGCGTCAGTGGATTATCCGGAGTTTGAGAAGCAGGCCATTGAGCACAGCGTAAGGCTTGTGGAGAATTTTGTGGCGCGGATTCCGGAGGATGCCTTTTAGGAGAAACGTTTAAAAGAAAAAATGAAAAGAGAAAAGCGGGAAAGCTGTCAGAAAAGGAAGAATTCTGGCGAGCGCCCGCTCTTTTTATTTGTCCCGGCCTTAAGTATAATGAAAGAAAATCAGGAACAGCGGGGAGGAATTTCAATGTTTCGGGTGTTTATTGTGATAGCCTGGGCAGTGCTTCTGGTGCTGCTGCTTTATCTGTGGGCGGATGTAAGAGAGATTTCCGGGATTGTGAAGGAAAATAAAAGAGAGCTTCTCCGGGGAAATTTGAGCGCGAGGGCCGCGGAAAGTTTTCCAAACTTTCAGGAAGAGCAGAGGAAAGAGCAGGAACAGAAGAGGCAGCAGGAGGAGCAGGCAAAGCAGGAGAAAAAGCCTCAGGGTATGCCTTTGAGTGCATCGGAGGAGCAGGTGCTGGACGAGGTTCTGACAGAATTTCTGGGATAACTGACATTTTGAGGCAGTCAGGCCATATTTTTTCGGACTGGAACTTGATTCGCATGACGTCATTTGCTAGAATGGGAGAAGAGGCGGCATAAGCCGGCGCAAAGAAAGGAAGAAAATAAAAATGAGCAGTAAGATTTCATTTGATTATTCCAAGGCATTGAATGTAATCGGCGAAAACGAGATTCAGAGCATGGAAGCTATCGCGGAGAACGCCAAGGAGCTTCTGGTATCAGGAAAGGGAGCCGGAAATGATTTCATCGGCTGGGTAGATCTTCCGGTGAATTACGATAAGGAAGAGTTTGCGAGAATTCAGAAGGCGGCGGAGAAGATCCGCAGCGATTCCGAAGTTCTGCTGGTCATCGGTATCGGCGGTTCCTACCTGGGAGCCAGAGCGGCTATCGAGTTCCTGAAGCACAGCTTTTATAATGTGGTTTCCAAAGAGGTTCGCAAGGGACCGGAAATTTATTTTGTAGGAAACAGCATCAGCAGCAAATATATCAAGGACCTGATGGATGTCATCGGAGATCGTGACTTCTCTGTAAATGTTATTTCCAAGTCCGGTACCACCACAGAGCCTGCCATCGCTTTCCGTATCTTCAAGGAGATGCTGGAGAAGAAGTACGGCGAGGCTGAGGCTGCGAAGAGAATTTATGCGACCACAGATAAGGCAAAGGGAGCTCTCAAGAAGCTGTCTGATGAGAAGGGCTATGAGACCTTCGTAGTTCCCGACAATGTAGGCGGACGTTTCTCCGTGACTACAGCCGTAGGACTTCTGCCCATCGCGGTAAGCGGAGCGGATATCCAGAAGCTGATGGAAGGAACAGCGGCGGCAAGAGAGGAAGCGCTGAACGCTCCCTTTGCTGAGAACAGCGCTATGCAGTATGCGGCTATCCGAAACATTCTGCTGCGCAAAGGCAAGGTGATCGAGGTTCTGGCAAACTATGAGCCCAGCCTGCACTATGTATCCGAGTGGTGGAAGCAGCTCTACGGCGAGAGCGAGGGCAAGGATCAGAAGGGTATCTTCCCGGCAGCCGTTGACCTTTCCACAGACCTGCATTCCATGGGACAGATGATCCAGGACGGACAGCGCAACATGTTTGAGACTGTTCTGAACGTGGAGGAGAGCCCTGCAGAGATCACCATTCAGGAAGAGGCAGTGGATCTGGACGGCCTGAACTATCTGGCTGGAAAGACCGTTGATTTTGTAAATAAGAATGCCATGAACGGAACTGTTCTGGCCCACACCGATGGCAACGTGCCTAACCTGCGCGTAAATATTCCGCGCCAGGACGAGTACTGCCTGGGACAGCTCTTCTATTTCTTCGAGTTCGCGGTAGGCGTGAGCGGCTATATCCTTGGCGTAAATCCGTTCAACCAGCCGGGCGTGGAAGCTTACAAGAAGAACATGTTCGCTCTGCTTGGAAAGCCGGGCTATGAGAAGGAGCGCGAGGAGCTTCTGAAGAGACTGTAAGGGTATGAAGCTGAATATTGTATATGAGGATGAGCACCTGCTGGTTTTGTACAAGCCAGCGGGTGTTCCCGTTCAGAGCGCCCGCGTGGGCGCGAAGGACTGTGAAAGTCTGGTTAAAAATTATCTGTACGAAAAGAATCCCGGGAAGGGCGCCCCTTATCTGGGGATTGTCCACCGGCTGGATCAGCCGGTGGAAGGTCTGGTGCTTTTTGCGCTGACACCCAAGACCGCGGCGGCTTTAAGCCGCCAGTCGGCAGAGCATAAAATGGAAAAGACATACCTGGCTGTCCGCAGGATTGTGGATAATCAGGATGTGGATATCCCCAAAAGACAGAATATATGTGGAAAACTATCCGGAAATGTGGAAAAATTGGTGGATAACTGGACAGAATGCGTGGATTTTCTGTTTAAAAACGGCCGGGAAAACCGTTCGGAAATCGTTTCGAAGACACATCCGGGAGCGAAAAAGGCAGTGCTCCGTTACCGGGTTCTGGAAAGGGAGGATGACCGGGAGCTGGTAGAAATCAGGCTGGAGACCGGACGGCACCATCAGATCCGGGTGCAGATGGCGGGAATGGGCACCCCTCTGGTGGGTGACCGGAAATACGGTGTGGAAAATGTCGAAAACTATGTGGAAAATGTGGATAACTTATTTCCGGCATTATGTGCATACCGGCTCCGGTTCCGTCATCCGTCCACAGGAAAATGGATGGAATTTGAGGTTAAACCACAAAATCCTGTGTTTTCCACTTTTTTATCCACAAAATAAGGAGTTATCCACATCACAGTCCACAGTATGGACTGGATGAATGTAGCAGGGTAAAAGGCCGTCTTTCTGCGAATACTGTTTCTGAGAGAAAAGAAACGAAAAAGTGACGCAAGGAGAGGGCGGCCCATGGAGTGGATACGGAAAAACCACATACTTTTAAAGAAAATCGGAATCATCGCAGGGGTCTATCTGGGAATGAAGTACCTGGTGCCCCTTTTGATTCCGTTTTTTACTGCGGCCCTGCTGGTATGCTGGTGCTGGCCTGTCCTTCGATGGGTCCAGAGGCATTTCCATATCAAGCCTGCTTTTGTGATGGCGGCCTTTCTGATCCTTGCGGCAGTCCTTCTGGCAGCAGGCTGCGCCTGGCTGGGAGGGAAGGCCGGGGAGCTGATTCAGTGGCTGGCGGAACGGTTTGAGAATCCGGGAGAGGCCAGGCAGCTGCTCTATGACTGCTGTGACGGAATCAGCGAGCTGATGCATCTGGATGCGGGAGAGGTGCGCATCTTTGTGACGGAGCAGCTGAATGTGTTCCGGGACCACGCCAGACAGAACATACTGCCCGGCGCCTTCGGCAGTTCCTGGACATTTCTGAAAAGCGCGGGCTCCTGGGGAGCGGCTCTGCTGGTGACAGGAGTGGCCCTTCTCCTGATGGCTTCTGATTTTGAAAAGATACGGGATATGGGGAAAAAATGGCCTCTTTATGAACATCTGGTTTCCGTGATTCGGGGAATCCTGCGTTCTGCAGGCGGTTATCTCCGGGCTCAGTGCATTATTATGGGAATTGTCATGCTGCTCTGCACAGCGGGGGTCTGGATATCCGGCATGGTTTCCAATCCGATTCCTGTGGGAATCGGCATCGGCTTTCTGGACGCTCTGCCGGTGTTCGGCACAGGGACCGTATTTCTGCCCTGGATTCTGATTCTTGTGTTTTTCCAGAAAAACTATACGGCAGCCCTGATTCTCGCAGCCACCTACGGGATCTGCATGCTGACAAGGGAGCTTCTGGAGCCCAGGCTTGTGGGAGGCCGTCTGGGAATCCTGCCGGTGGTGGTTCTCGCAAGCGTGTACGCGGGAGTGAAGCTATACGGATTCGGCGGAATTCTCCTGGGGCCTCTTTCGGTGCTTCTGATCCGGGAGCTGTGGAACCAGGTGGACGCGGCGGCCGCAAAGGACTTAAGCAGCGCGCCGGAACTGTAAATATTCACCTTTATCCTGGAGGAAAGGCAAAAGAACTGCTTTCATGGGGGGCTTAACTGACATAGAAGGCTTGACAAAAAGAGCATAAGGGCGATAGAATAACAAAAAGATACGCCCTGTTGACGGGCAGTCTGAATCATGAACCAGAATCATGAAAGGAATTATAAAAATTCTGCCCAGGGGCGGCGAGAGGAGAGAACAAATGGCAAAGGAGAAGAAGCTGGTGGAAGAAATCACATCCATGGATGTGGATTTCGCCCAGTGGTATACGGATGTTGTAAAGAAAGCGGAGCTGACGGATTATACCAGCGTAAAGGGATGCATGGTAATCAAGCCGGCGGGCTACGCGATCTGGGAAAATATTCAGAAAGAGCTTGACAGACGGTTCAAGGAGACAGGAGTGGAGAATGTGTATCTGCCCATGTTTATTCCGGAGAGCCTGCTTCAGAAGGAAAAGGATCATGTGGAAGGCTTTGCGCCTGAGGTAGCCTGGGTGACCCACGGCGGAATGGAAGAGCTGCAGGAGCGTCTGTGCGTGCGGCCTACCTCTGAGACTCTGTTCTGTGATTTCTACGCAAAGGAGATCCAGTCCTACCGGGATCTTCCGAAGGTATATAACCAGTGGTGCTCTGTTGTGCGCTGGGAAAAGACGACCCGTCCGTTCCTGCGTTCCAGAGAGTTCCTGTGGCAGGAGGGCCATACAGCCCACGCTACGGCTGAGGAGGCTGAGGCAAGAACCCAGCAGATGCTGAATGTATACGCGGATTTCTGCGAGGAGGTTCTGGCCATTCCGGTTATCCGGGGACGCAAGACAGACAAGGAGAAATTCGCCGGCGCGGAGGCTACCTACACCATCGAGGCGCTGATGCATGACGGAAAGGCTCTGCAGTCCGGAACCAGCCACAATTTCGGCGACGGCTTCGCAAAGGCCTTTGGCATTCAGTATACAGCAAAGGACAATACGCTTCAGTACGTACATCAGACCTCCTGGGGAATGACTACACGTATGATCGGAGCGATCATTATGGTACACGGAGACAACAGCGGTCTGGTACTGCCGCCGCGGATCGCGCCCACCCAGGTGATGGTGATCCCCATTGCCCAGCACAAGGAGGGCGTGCTGGACAAGGCTTACGCTATCCGCGATGAGCTGATCCAGGCAGGCTTCAAGGTAAAGGTGGATGATTCCGACAAGAGCCCGGGATGGAAATTCTCTGAGCAGGAGATGAAGGGAATTCCGGTGCGTATTGAGATCGGACCGAAGGATATCGAGGCCGGACAGGCGGTAATCGTGCGCCGGGATACCCGGGAAAAGATCGTAGCAGCTCTGGAGAATCTTTCTGCAAAACTGACTCAGGTGCTTGACACCATGCAGAAGGATATGCTGGAGCGGGCAAGAGCCCATAGAGACGCTCATACCTATGACGCTCTGACCTACGAGGAGTTTGTGAAGACCATCAATGAGAAGCCGGGCTTCGTGCGCGCCATGTGGTGCGGCGATCAGGCCTGCGAGGACAAGATTAAGGATGAGACTACAGCTACAGCCCGCTGCATGCCCTTTAAGCAGGAGAAGCTTTCCGATGTGTGCGTCTGCTGCGGGAAGCCTGCGAAGGCCATGGTTTACTGGGGCAAGGCATATTAAAGAACGAAAGAGAAAGACAGAAGCTTTGAGACGGAAGGAAGGCGGTCCCGGCGGTGCCGGGACCGCCTTCCTGGGATAGATCCGGCTTATCCGGAAAAACAGGGGGAAAGGGTCATGAGAATTCAGATTCAGATTCCGGAAAAGGCAGAAAGAATCATATCGGTTCTCACGGAAGCCGGCTTTGAGGCTTACGTGGTGGGCGGCTGCGTCCGGGACGCCATTCTGGGCCGGACTGCGGCAGACTGGGACATTACCACAAATGCCCGGCCGGAACAGGTGAAGGCGCTCTTTCCCAGGACATTGGACACCGGTCTTCAGCATGGAACCGTGACGGTTATGCAGGGAAAAGAAGGCTTTGAGGTGACCACCTACCGTATCGACGGGGAATATCTGGACGGCCGCCATCCCGATAAAGTGATCTTTACCCCCAGTCTTCTGGAAGATTTGAAGCGGCGGGACTTTACGGTCAATGCCATGGCGTACAATCAGAAAGACGGCCTGGTGGATGCCTTTGACGGTCTGGGAGACCTGAAACGGGGCCGGATCCGCTGTGTGGGAGATCCGAGAGAACGATTTACGGAGGATGCCCTGCGGATTTTAAGGGCTGTGCGTTTTTCTGCCCAGCTGGATTTTACCATAGAAGAGAAGACGAAGGAGGCTCTTTCCGAGTTTGCGCCCAATCTGCGAAAGGTCAGCGCGGAGCGCATCCAGACGGAGCTGGTCAAGCTTCTTGTTTCTCCCCATCCTGAGACTTTCCGGGTGGTCTGGGAGACGGGAATCTCGGCAGTGATTCTGCCGGAATTTGATGCCTGCATGGAGACTCCCCAGCAGAATCCCCACCACTGCTGGTCTGTGGGAGAACATACGCTCCATGCCCTGCCCTTTGTGGAAGGGGATAAGACTCTGCGTCTGGCGGTGCTTCTTCATGATATTGGGAAACCGCTGGTGCGGACCAGGGATGAACAGGGCGTCGACCATTTTTACCGGCACGCGGAAAAGGGAGCAGAGCTGGCAAATCAGATCCTGCGCCGGCTGAAATTTGACAATGACACCCGGAAAAAGACGGCCCGTCTGGTGCAGGTCCATGACGATCTCCAGGCAGAGGCCACGGAGAGAGGCGTCCGCCGGGCGGTGCACCGGATAGGCGCAGATATTTTCCCGGATTATCTGAAGGTGCGCCGGGCGGATATTCTGGCACAGAATCCGGCGGTTCAGGAGAAAAAGCTGAAAAATCTGGAAGAGATTGAAATTCTGTACCAGAAAATTCTGAAGCAGCAGGACTGCCTGTCCTTAAAGGACCTGGCAGTGACCGGCAGAGATCTCATAGACGCGGGCCTGAAGCCCGGTCCCCAGCTTGGCCAGACCTTAAATGAGCTTCTGGAACTGGTGATTGAACATCCGGAATATAACACAAAAGAATTGCTTTTAGAAAGAATAATACCCCCTGTTTCTTCATAAATTTGAAAGGAACGGGGGGATTTGCGTGAACGAAAAAGGACTGCAGATTTTAGAGCAGTATGATATCCGGCTTCAGAGAAGCTTTGGCGGGCGCGGAAGCCTGATCCTGGAGACTGACCAGGGACTGAAATTATTAAAGGAATTTACAGGCTCCGTACAGAAGCTTCCCTATGTGCAGACCCTGCTGGGACATTTGGAGGAGAGAGGGGTCTGCAGGGCGGACAGAATTGTTCCGAACCGGGAAGGCGCCCTGGTGTCCGTGGGGGACTACGACACGCCCTATATTTTAAAGAACTGGCCCGCAGGCCGGGAATGTGATCCGAAGAGTGAGGAAGATCTGCTGAAAAGCATGAGGACCCTGGCGCGGATTCACCGGGAAGCCAGGGGAGCCCTAAAGCTGTCCGGCCAGGAAAAGCTGAAGCTTACAGGCAGGGAGCGGAGCCAGGAACTGGAACGGCGGGGCAGGGAGCTGAAGCGGACCCAGAACTTTATCCGGAGCAGACACAAAAAGGGCAGCTTTGAACTGCTGTTTTTAAAATGCGCGGAGGACATTTTCCGGGACGGACGGCTGGCGCTGGAGAGGCTGGAAGCCTCCGGCTGCGGCGCGCTCTACGAGCGCGCCTGCCGGGAAGAGCATATCTGCCATGGAGAATATATCCACCACAATATTCTGATCAGCCGCCAGGAAACTGCCGTGGTAAACTTCCAGCGCTTTGAGATCAATGTACAGCTGAATGACATCTGTCTGTTTCTGCGGAAGATCATGGAGAAGCAGAACTGGAATGAAAATCTGGCCGGCCGGATGCTGGAAGCCTATGAAAAGGAGCTTCCCCTGTCGGAAAAAGAGCGGTTTTATCTGGCGGTAAGCCTGTATTACCCGGAAAAGGTCTGGAAGCTGATACATCATTATTACAATGCCAGCAAAGCCTGGGTGCCGGAAAAGAGCGCTGAGAAACTGGAGGTGTTTCTGGAGCAGGACAGACGGAGGAAACAGCTGATAAAAGGACTGTTTGCGCTGAGCTTTTGATTGACTTTTATATTGAAACATTTTACAATTATAGAGAAAAAGGCCGGAAGATCACTGAGTGATTGTCTGTGGTTTTGCCGGCCTGACAATTTTCAGAAAATTAGGGTGAGGTGCAGGACTATGTACATGGATGATTACAAACGTTGGCTGGAGGCAGATCTGGAGGATCCGGCTCTGAAGGAAGAACTGGAATCCATTCAGGGAAAGGATGACGAGATCAAGGACCGCTTCGCGGTAGCTCTGAAATTCGGAACCGCGGGACTCCGGGGCGTACTGGGAGCAGGCACGAACCGCATGAATATTTATGTGGTGCGCCAGGCGACTCAGGGGCTTGCGAACTGGGTGAAGACCCAGGGGGGAAATCAGCTGGTGGCTATCAGCTTTGACAGCCGTATCAACAGCGACGTGTTCGCGAAGACCGCGGCCTGCGTGCTGGCGGCCAATGGAATCCGGGTCCGCATTTATGACGCGCTGATGCCGGTTCCGGCTTTAAGCTTCGCGACCCGTTATTATAAAGCAAACGCGGGAATTATGGTGACGGCTTCCCATAATCCGGCCAAATACAATGGGTACAAGGCATACGGTCCGGACGGCTGCCAGATGACAGACGAGGCGGCGGACATTGTGTACGCGGAAATTCAGAAGACAGATATTCTCACAGGCGCCAAGATGATGACCTTTGAGGAGGGACAGGCCGCAGGCCTGATCGAATATGTGGGCGATGACTGCAAGGAAGCGCTTTACGCGGCTATCGAGGCACGCAGCGTGCGTCCGGGAATCTGCAAGACTGCAGGACTGAAGCTGGTGTACTCTCCGCTGAATGGTTCCGGCCTGGTTCCGGTTACCCGCGTTCTGAAGGATATCGGCATTACAGATATTACGATTGTTCCGGAGCAGCAGTATCCAGACGGCAATTTCCCCACCTGCCCCTATCCCAATCCGGAGATTTTCGAGGCGCTGAAGCTGGGACTTGAGCTGGCAGAGAAGTCCGGCGCGGATCTTATGCTTGCCACAGACCCGGATGCGGACCGTGTGGGAATCGCCATGAAGTGCCCGGACGGAAGCTATGAGCTGGTATCCGGAAATGAGATGGGCGTACTCCTTCTGGACTACATCTGCGCAGGCCGGATTGAGAATGGAACCATGCCGAAGAATCCGGTTGCGGTGAAATCCATCGTTTCCACGCCCCTGGCTGACGCTGTGGCAGAGAATTACAGCGTAGAGCTTCGCAGCGTGCTGACCGGTTTCAAATGGATTGGAGATCAGATCGCTCAGCTGGAAGCTGCCGGCGAGGTGGACCGCTTTATCTTCGGCTTTGAGGAGAGCTACGGCTATCTGGCAGGCCCCTATGTGCGTGATAAGGACGCCATCATCGGTTCCATGCTGATCTGTGAGATGGCTGCTTACTACAGAAGCATCGGATCTTCCATCAAGCAGAGACTGGAAGAGATTTATGAGAAATACGGCCGCTACCTGAACAAGGTAGACAGCTTTGAGTTCCCGGGCCTGTCCGGCATGGACAAGATGGCGGGAATCATGGAATCTCTGCGGAAGAATCCGCCTGCGGGAATCGGCGGATACGCGGTTGTAAAAGTGACCGATTATAAGAATACGGAAGAGACGGGGCTGCCCGCCGCAAACGTACTCCAGTACAAGCTGGAAGGCGGCGCGGAAGTGATTGTACGGCCGTCCGGCACAGAGCCGAAGATTAAGACCTATTTCACGACTCTCGGAAAGAATCTGGAAGAGGCGCAGGCCCAGAAGGATAAGCTTGCGGAGGCTCTGAAGCCCATACTTGCGTAAAAAATACTGTTTCGCCAGTCATATATCAGCATCAAAATGCTGTTTCACCAGTCCTATCCGGCGCGCGGGAAGCCTTCGGCTCCCGGGCGCCGGTGCCGGATATACAGAAAAACACAGGAAAAGGAAAGAGAAGGACAAAAATGGATCAGGAAAAGCGTTATACCTATGAAGACCTTCTGGGGATTGTGGCGGAGCTCCGCAGCGAGCACGGCTGCCCCTGGGACCGGAAGCAGACCCATGAGAGCATGATAAAATGCCTTAGGGAAGAATGTGAAGAGGTAGTGCAGGCCATTAAGAATAAGGATGATGAGAACCTCTGTGAAGAGCTGGGGGACGTGATGCTGCAGGTGCTGATGCACAGCCAGATTGCGGCGGAGGAGTACCGGTTTACCATCGAGGACGTGGTGGACATGCTGGCCCATAAGCTGGTGCGCCGCCATCCCCATGTGTTCGGCGATCAGAAGGCATTGACCGCAGAAGAAGGACTGGCCAGCTGGGAGGCTGTAAAAAGGCAGGAAAAGGAAGAACGGGAGCGCAGAAAACAGCAGGCTGCCGCCCAGGATGGGAATTCCAAAGAATAGTAACAGAACAGCAATAAAATCCGCCAAACTCCTTGACAAATATATGAGAAACGGGTATAAATAGGAAAGACGATATGGAGCACGCACACACAGACATATCATCAAAACCCAGTAAGAGTATTATTGATAGGAGGAATTATCCGAATGAACAGAATGGAACTTGTAGCTGCGATCGCAGAGAAGAGTGAATTATCCAAGAAAGATGCAGAGAAGGCTCTGAAGGCTTTCACTGATGTAGTAGCAGAGGAACTGAAGAAGGGTGAGCAGATTCAGCTGGTAGGCTTCGGCACATTCAAGGTGTCTGAGAGAGCCGCCAGAGAGGGAAGAAATCCCCAGACCGGCGAGCCGATGCAGATTGCGGCTTCCAAGTCCCCGAAATTCACAGCCGGAAAGGCACTGAAGGACGCTCTGAACTAATCCATGCGTTTGGACAAATATCTGAAGATTTCCCGTCTGATCAAGCGGAGAACCGTGGCCAATGAGGCCTGCGACGCGGGCCGGGTTCTGGTGAACGGCAAGACCGCCAAAGCATCGGTGAACGTGAAGGCGGGCGATGTGATTGAGATACAGTTCGGAAGCAAAGCCGTGAAGGTGGAGGTTCTGGACGTACAGGAGACCGTGCGCAAGGATGAGGCAAAGGAACTGTACCGGTATCTTTAAAAGAAAATACGAATAAAATCAAAGACCTTCTAATATATTTAACAACAGATGAATATGTTAGGAGGTCTTTTTGTGGAGGAAAAGCAGTATGCAAAGGCACACAGGCTTTTGCTGAACAATAGAAGGACAGGTACTGTAAGCGGCGTGACAGACGTCATTTCCTTTGACATTGCGGAGATTCTGCTGGAGACGGAGCAGGGAATGCTGACCATAAAGGGAGCGGATCTGCATGTAAACCGCCTGACACTGGAAAAGGGCGAGGTGGACATCGAAGGGCGGATCGACAGCATGGCCTATTCGGAAGTGACAGACTTCCATAAGGCAGGGGCGTCGCTTCTGGGCCGCCTGTTCAAATAGATATGAGCGGGGGAATTGTGCTGGAGCTGCAGTTCTTCGGGCGGGCGTTTCTAATGGGAATTTTCCTGTCCCTTTTTTACGGCCTGCTCAGTCTGATCCGGCGGCTGATCCGCCATGGAACGCTTGCTCTGGCGGCAGAAGATATTCTGTACTGGCTGATATGCGGAATTCTCATTTTCCGGATGCTTTATGAGGAGAACAGCGGGGCTATCCGGGGCTTTGCCATCGCGGCTGTGGTGCTGGGCATGTTATTGTGTCTGCAATTAGGAAAGTTATTAAAAAAAGTGAGAAAGAAATTGCATAATTCAGTCAAAGAGGGTATAATAGCATCAAAGTCTATCCAGGGAGGAAAGAAGCCATGACCACGAAGACACGGCGCGTCATGAGACGGAAAAGGCGCATGGAATTCAAGCTGGTCCTGGCGGCAGTTTTCTGTCTGCTGCTCGTGGCTTCTTTTGGGAAGCTCCGGCTCCAGCAGAAAAATGACGCGTACCGGCAGCAGCAGGAGGAGCTCCTGGCAGAGATCTCCGAGGAACAGGAGAGAACGAAAGAAATTGAAGAGTTGAAAAAGTATGTTCAGACCAAGAAGTATGTGGAAGAGGTCGCCAAGGAGCGGCTGGGACTGGTCTATGAGGATGAGATCCTTTTTAAAGCGGAGGAGTAGTTTCTTATTCCTGCGTCAGGAAGAATGTTATATATCAGAGTAAAAAGGCCTCTGCGGGCCGGGATCCGGATCATCAATCCGGAATCCGGGAAACCTGCGGCGGGCCTTATTTTTTTGTTCCGGAAAAGCCTGTGAAAAGTCTGCGGCGGCAGTTTAATATCTTAAGACAGATTCTATGTCCTAAAATGTCTAAAACTTCCGTTTTTCGAGGCGGCGGTTTGACAAAATATTTGTTTTCCGTCCTCTATAATACCCAATCACACAGACACACACAGGAGATCAGGAGGAACGAAAAATGAAGAGGGAAGAGGAACAGCAAAAAAATGGAAGCTGGGGCTGGGTCTACGGCATCACAGCCGGGGCCTGCGTGGCGGCTATGCAGATTGGTATGGGAATGTTCCAGATGGAGCAGGATTACGCGGTGATTCTGGGAGCGGCCCAGGGACTTCTGGTCTGCTCACTGACAGTCATCTGCGGAAGCATCATGGAGTGGCTGCTCAAGCCTCTGCCGGCTGAAAGCCAGGAGCCTGCAAGCGTGCTTGGTCCGGCCCGGGCCAGGCTGCAGGAATACGAGACAGCCTTCCGGAACCTGGCCCAGAGCTTTTCCGGCCTTTCGGCCAAAAAGTCCGCGGAAAGCGGAGGGCAGGGAGAAAACAGAGAAAACGGGGAAGAGCATGTGTATCCGGAGGATGGAGCGGCAGTGCTGGACGCTCCGGCAAAGCTCAATCTTCTGTGGAATACAAGGCTGGAGGAAAACAGGGAAGCCATGGCGGTGCAGCTGAATGAGATGGCGCAGATTATGACGGATACGGTGGAGCATGCCTGGGACACCCACAGCGATGAGGAGATGGAGGAGCATCTGAGGAAAAAGCTGAAAGCCATGGGGCTTTCGGTTCATTCAGTGCTGGTCTACTGCGAAGAACACCGGCGCCAGGAGGTCTATCTGACCATGAGCACCAGAAAGCGGAAATGCGTGGCGGTGAAGGAAATTGCGGCCACGCTTACAAAGCTGATGAAAAAATCCATGATGCCGGCCAGGGACAGCCGGGCCTTTGTGGGCAGTGAGAAGGTAACCGTGCTTTTTGTGGAGCGCACCAATTTTCAGGTCCTTTACGGAGCAGAAAAGGCAGTCAAGGGAGAGGAGCGGATTTCGGGGGACAATTTTTCCCTGCGCTACTGCAGGGAGGGACAGTTTATCGGGGCCCTGTCTGACGGCATGGGTTCGGGAATCAAGGCTTATCGGGAAAGCGAGATGGTGATTGATCTTCTGGAACAGTTTCTGGAGGCCGGTTTTTCCAAGGAGACCGCAGTGCGCATGATCAATTCCGCGCTGATTCTGCGCTCGGACGCCCAGGTATTTTCCACCATTGACATTGCATCCCTGGATTTATATACAGGCGTGTGCGAATTCCTAAAGGTGGGGGCCTCCACCACATTTATCCGCCGGGAAAACTGGGTGGAAACCATTTCGTCCACAAGCCTTCCGGCCGGAGTCTTTCACAGGCTGGAGCCGGACTGCACCGGAAAGAAGCTTTACGATGGGGATATGGTGATTATGGTCACGGACGGCGTGATGGACGCTCTTCCGGCCGCCCATCAGGAGAGCCTGATGAAGGATATTATCATGGAGCATGACACGGGCAATCCGGCCGAGCTGGCGTCCTATATCCTGGGGCGCGTCCGCCAATACCGGGAAAAAGAGCCCTCTGACGATATGACCGTGCTGGTCATGGGACTTGTAAAGTATTGACTTTCACGGAGAAAAGCCTGTATACTGAGCTCAGAAAGTTCAACTCCCCGCAGGAAGGGGAAAATGAAAAGAAATGGGAAAGGAAAAGGCATGCTGGAACGGGTACGGGCATATGTAAAAGAGCATCAGATGATTGGACCGGGTGAGCATATTGTGGCAGGCGTCTCGGGAGGCCCGGACTCTGTATGCCTGCTTTTCCTGCTGAAAGAGCTGTGCAGGGAGCAGGGAGCGCATCTGCAGGCGGTTCATGTGCATCATGGCCTGCGGGGAGAGGAAGCGGACGGCGATGAGGCCTTTGTGCGGGAGCTCTGTGCCCGGGAGGAGATTTCTCTGAAAGTCTTCAGCTTTGATGTACGGGAGCGGGCAGACCGGGAAAGGCTCTCTGTGGAGGAAGCGGGACGGCTCTGCCGTTATGAGGCTTTCCGGAAGACGGCCGCAGAGCTTGGCGGGGCGCGCATCGCGGTGGCCCATCATGCGGATGATCAGGCAGAGACTGTACTTTTTCATCTGTTCCGGGGAAGCGGAATCCGGGGCTTAAGCGGCATGGAGCCTGTAAAAGGAGATATCATCCGCCCTCTTCTGGAGATCAGGCGGGAGGAGATTCTGGAGTGGCTGGAGAGCAGGGGAATCTCCTGGCGCACAGACAGTACCAATGAAAGCAGCGAATATATGAGAAACCGGATCCGCCGGGAACTGCTTCCCTATGTGCGGGAGCATATCAATGACCAGGCGGAGCGCCATATTTCGGAGGCGGCCCGGGAGCTTTCCCAGATAGAACATTATCTGGAGCAGAAGACCCAGGAGGCCTTCCGACTGTGCGTCCGGGAGGAGGAAGGAGCCTGTTTTCTGTTTGAGAAGGGATTTCAGGGGCTGGATCCGGTGATTCAGCAGAGGCTGCTGCGCCTGTGCATGGAAAAACTGGGCGGCCTGAAGGATGTGGAGAGGGTGCATATCCGGATCCTTTCGGAGCTGATGGAAAAGCAGACGGGGAGCCGGGCGGACCTGCCCGGGGGCAGGTCCGCCCGGAGGGACTACCAGGGTCTTTGGATCTGCGGGAATGCCGGCACAGGGCAGGGCCAGACCCGGGCTTCCGGGGAGGAAGCCATTCCCTGCCCCTGCCCGCCCGGCAGCGTGCGGGCAGGGGGGCAGACCTGGCGTTTTTCCCTGGAAAAAGCGCAAAAAGATCAAATTATTCCGCAAAAAACATATACGAAATGGTTTGACTATGATAAAATAAAACAATGTCTGGTAATCCGAAGGAGGCGTCCGGGGGATTATCTGGAGATCAACCGGGAGCATGGCAGAAAGAAGCTGAAAGCTTATCTGGTGGATAAAAAGATACCGTCATTCAAAAGGTAGCGTCTGTGGCTGCTTGCGGACGGCTCCCACATTGTGTGGATTCCGGGGTACCGGATCAGCGAAGGGTATAAGGTGACGGAAGATACGAAAAGAATCCTGAAAGTACAGGTGGATGGAGGAGAGGAAGATGGCTGATAAAATCAGAGTGATGATTCCGTAGGAATAGGTAGACGCAAAAATCAGGGAACTGGGCGAAAAGATCAGCGAAAAGTTCGCGGGAGAGAGTGTTCATCTGATCTGCATCCTGAAGGGAAGCGTCTTTTTTGTCTGCGAGCTGGCAAAGAGAATTACTCTGCCGGTGACCATAGATTTTATGCAGGTATCCAGCTACGGCGCTGAGACAAAGTCCAGCGGTGTGGTGCGCCTGAGCAAGGACCTGGACGAACCGCTCCAGGGAAAGAATGTGATTATTGTGGAGGATATTATCGATTCCGGAAGGACGCTGAATCATCTGGTGAAGCTTCTGGGACAGAGAAATCCCAAGACCATGACGATCTGTACGCTGCTGGATAAACCGTCCCGGAGAGTCGTGGATGTGGATGTGGAATATACCGGATTCCAGATTCCTGATGAGTTCGTGGTGGGCTACGGCCTGGACTATGATCAGAAGTACCGGAATCTTCCGTACATCGGAGTAATAGAATTTGTGGATTAGCAGCGGCACAATTCAGAGGAGGAAATGATTTGAACAACAGACAATTTCGGGTATCGGGTCTGTCCATGGTGATTCTTGTGGTGATCATTCTGCTTTTTCTGCAGTGGATCGCAGGGATGGACATGGAGAACACCTATACCTATGAACAGTTTGAGACAGCCGTGGAGGAGGACCAGGTGGCCAGCGCCGTGATACGGCAGTCGGAGGCCACGCCGACAGGTACGGTCCATCTGACCATGAAGGATGGCACAGAGCGTGAGGTCAATGTGCCGGATACGGTCGAGGCCAGGGATCTTCTGCTTCAGAATCCGGAGATCAGCGTCTCCTTTACCCAGGTGAGGGAAGAGAGCTGGCTGGGATCCGTGGGGATTTCCCTGCTGGCTGCCGTGGCGGCAGTGGTTGTGATGATGCTCTTCTTGAACCGCCAGAACGGCGGAAGTGGCGGGAAAATGATGGATTTCGGCAGAAGCCGTGCCAGAATGACCACCCAGGAGCAGATCCATACTACCTTTAAGGATGTGGCGGGTCTTCAGGAAGAGAAGGAAGAGCTCCGGGAAATTGTAGATTTCCTGAAGCTGCCCCAGAAATACGTCCGTGTGGGAGCCCGCATACCCAAGGGAGTGCTTCTGGAGGGCCCTCCCGGAACGGGTAAGACCCTGCTTGCGAAGGCTGTGGCCGGAGAGGCGGGCGTCCCCTTTTTCAGCATCTCCGGTTCTGATTTTGTGGAGATGTTCGTGGGCGTGGGTGCGTCCCGTGTCCGTGATCTCTTTGCGGACGCCAAGAGAAATCATCCCTGTATCGTGTTTATCGATGAGATAGACGCGGTGGCGAGACGCCGGGGAAGCGGCATGGGCGGCGGCCACGATGAGAGAGAGCAGACGCTGAACCAGCTCCTGGTGGAGATGGACGGCTTCGGCGTCAATGAGGGCATCATTGTGATGGCAGCCACAAACCGTGTGGATATTCTGGATCCGGCTATCCTGCGTCCCGGCCGTTTTGACCGGAAGATTGTGGTAGGCCGGCCGGATGTGAAGGGCCGGGAAGAGATCCTGCAGGTACACGCAAAGAACAAGCCTCTGGCGGAGGATGTGGATTTAAAACAGATTGCCCAGACTACAGCGGGCATGACAGGAGCGGACCTGGAAAACCTTCTGAATGAGGCGGCTATTTTCGCCGCGAAGGAGGACCGGCCTTACATTGTGCAGGACGATATCCGCAAAGCCTTTGTGAAGGTGGGAATCGGCGCGGAGAAGAAGAGCCGCGTGGTATCGGAAAAGGAAAAGAGAATTACGGCTTATCATGAGGCGGGCCATGCGATTCTGTTCCATGTGCTGCCGGATGTGGGGCCTGTCTACAGCGTATCCATCATTCCTACGGGAGTGGGCGCCGCCGGCTATACCATGCCCCTGCCGGAAAAGGATGAGATGTTTAACACAAAAGGCAGAATGCTTCAGGATATCGAGGTTTCCCTGGGCGGCCGCATTGCGGAGGAACTGGTTTTTGATGATATTACCACAGGTGCCTCCCAGGATATCAAGCAGGCTACCCGTGTGGCCAGAGCCATGGTGACCAAGTACGGCATGTCCGATGAACTGGGACTGGTAAGCTATGATTCCGATGAAGAGGTCTTCATCGGACGGGATTTCGGCCATACCAAGGCCTACGGCGAAGATGTGGCAGGCAAGATTGACGCGGAGATTAAGCGGATCGTGGACGAATGCTACGAGAAGGCCAAGAAGATTATTCTGGATAACCGGAAAGTGCTGGATGCCGCTGCAAAGCTTCTCCTGGAGAAAGAGAAAATCAGCCGCGAGGAATTTGAGGCATTGTTTGATCAGGCACAGCAGGGAGAGTAAGGGGGAGCAGGCTGTAGGTTCGTCATAATGCTGGAAATGATTTGTGAATAATTCACAAAAACAACATCCATTTTTTGTGAAGTTTGTGCACACTTATTTCCGAACTATGATATAATAATACTCGTAAAACCCCCAATACATTATATAGTTTTTGCTACACCCCATAAGTAAAAAGAAATACCTTCTCCTGAAACAGACAGCGTAAGCTGTCTGTTTCACTTTGCGCAGAAAAAGGTTGTAATCGAGAATCGGATATTATAAAATAAAATGATACGGGAGAGATAGGATAGCACAGAAAAGAGTGAGTGTATGGGAAAAATTAACCAGAAGGCGCTTTATGCGGATGAATCCAGCGTATACCGGATTCCCCTTGAAGCCAAACCGGGCGACCGGGTAACATTGAGATTCCGTACAGGCAGAGATGATGTTGATAATGTATTTGTCATCAGCAGAGAGAAACGATGGGCCATGGAAAAGGTCCAGACCAGAGGATATTTCGATTACTATGAGACACAGATAGATGTGGGGACAGAGCTGGTTCCCTATTTTTTCGAAGTACGTTCCGGGGATGAACGGCTTTTTTACAATAAGAAAAATGTGACGGAGGATCTGCAGAGCTGCTACGCTTTTGGAATCGTTCCCGGTTTTTCCACGCCGGAATGGGCCAAGGGCGCGGTGATGTATCAGATTTATGTGGACCGTTTCTGCAACGGCGATCCCTCCAATGATGTGCTGACCGGGGAATACAGCTATATCGGCGAGCAGGTGGAGCAGGTGGAGAACTGGGACGAATACCCGAAGCCCATGGATGTACGGGCCTTTTACGGCGGAGATCTGCAGGGAATCCTGGATAAGCTGGATTATCTGCAGGACCTGGGCATTGAGGTGATCTACATGAACCCGATTTTTGTATCACCCTCCAACCATAAGTACGATACCCAGGATTATGATTACATCGATCCCCATTTTACAGTGATCAAAAACGACGGCGGCGAGCTGCTGCCGCCGGGTGAGCTGGACAATACCAAGGCGACAAAGTACATCAAGCGGGTAGTCAGCAAGGAGAATCTGGAAGCCAGCAATGAATTTTTTATTCATTTTGTGGAAGAGGTGCACAAGAGGGGCATGCGCGTCCTTCTGGACGGTGTGTTCAACCACTGCGGCTCCTTCAACAAATGGCTGGACCGGGAGCGGATCTATGAAGGCGACAGCGATTATGAAAAAGGCGCCTATATTTCCGCGGACAGTCCTTACCGGAATTTCTTCAAATTCAACAATACCCATGACTGGCCTTACAATAAATATTATGACGGCTGGTGGGGGCATGACACGCTGCCCAAGCTTTCCTATGAGACTTCACAGGAGCTTTATGACTACATCATGGGCATCGCCCGCAAATGGGTTTCCCCGCCCTACAATGTGGACGGCTGGAGGCTGGATGTGGCCGCGGATCTGGGTCTTTCCGAGGAATTCAACCATAAATTCTGGAAGGATTTCCGCAGGAATGTCAAGGAGGCCAATCCGGACGCGGTGATTTTCGCCGAGCATTACGGAGACGCTTCTGCCTGGCTGCAGGGGGACGAATGGGATTCTGTTATGAACTATGATACCTTTATGGAACCGATCACCTGGTATCTGACCGGTATGGAGAAGCACAGCGATGCTTACAATCCGGAGCTGATGAACAATGCGGATTATTTTCTGAGGCTTCTGCAGGATAAGACGCCGGCCTTTTACGGCCAGTCCTACGAGGTGGCCATGAATCAGCTGTCAAACCATGATCATTCCCGTTTCCTGACCAGAACCAACCATAAGGTGGGCCGTGTGGGAGATCTGGGAAGCAAGGCGGCGGAAGAAGGCGTATCAAAGGCAGTTTTCCGTGAGGCGGTGACCTTTATGCTGACCTGGCACGGAGCGCCCACCATCTATTACGGCGATGAAGCCGGCGTCTGCGGACTTACCGATCCGGACCGCCGGAGAACCTACCCCTGGGGTCATGAGGATAAGGAGCTGATCCGCTTCCACAAGGAGCTGATCCGGATCCGCAAGGAGAATCCGGCCTGCCGCAGAGGCTGCTGTGTCTGGCTTCTGGCAGACGGGGGCTGCATTTCCTTCGGAAGATTTCTGGAAGGCAACTATGTGGTCACGGTAATCAATAATACAGAAGAAGGACGCAGGCTGGAGCTTCCTGTCTGGCGCCTGGAGACGCCGGACGGCGTGCTGATGAACCGGCAGATTATGTCGGTGGAGGACAGCTTTACGCTGGAAAAGGCTTATTATCTGGTGTGGAACGGCGAGATCGAGATCTTCATGCCGCCCTATTCCGCAGCGGTACTGAATTACAAGAATGAGGAAGCTGTGTGGAAGGATTATCAGTAAGCCATCAAAGGTTTTTGAAAACTTTTGCTTGACAAAAGCAGGAATCTGTGATAATTTTATAAAAAATTTAATGCACTAAACAGATAAACCGATGAAGCGGAGATAACGGCAGTTATGCGCGCACAGAGAGTCCGGGACAGGTGGAAGCCGGATCGAGATGCAGATTGTCAAATGGACCGCTGAGGGCGCAGTCAAAGGCCGAAAGGAAGAAGCTCTGAATTGTAAGATTGTAATAAGAGGAAAGGAGCGCAGGCCGAAAGCCGAGTATTCTGCGACGTGGGGCATACGTCAGTTGCCGGGAATATGGAGGTATTCCGCTAAGCGCACGGGTCATGCCGTGAATCAGGGTGGCACCGCGGGTAAAGTATAACTATATACGCCCGTCCCTGGCAGACAGTTTATGCTGTCTGCCAGGGACGGGCGTTTTCTTGTGCGCGAAAGCCATGAGCCATGCCCGGGTTTATGAATCCAGATAGGAGGAAAGCAGATGAAGTATTATCCAACTCTTGAGACAGTCAGACAGACAGCGTCATCCGGCGGATACCGGCGCGTTCCGATCTGCTGTGAGCTTCTGGCAGACCGGTATACACCGGTGGAAGTAATGCGGATTTTAAGGGGCGCCAGCCGTCACTGTTACCTGCTGGAGAGCGCCAGGCAGACGGAGGTCTGGGGACGCTATTCCTTTCTGGGATGCAATCCGTCCCTGGAACTGACAGTGACAGATCACGAGCTGAGAATCCGCAGGCTGGGAAAGGACGGAACGGAAAGCATAGAAAGCCGCCGGGTGGAACATCCGGGAGAAGCGCTCCGGGAAATCCTGAGAGAAAACAAGAGTCCGGTGATGGAAGGATTTCCGGGATATGGATCTGATGCTGTTTGATGAGGTCGTTGCTTTTGACCATTACCGTCAGAAAATCTGCCTGATTGTCGGGGTCAGGACAGGGGAGCCGGAAAGTCGTGAAGCAGAGAGTCGTGAAGCAGAGAGCCATAAACCGGAGAGTCATAAACCGGAGAATCATGAACCGGGAAAATTGAAGCAGGCTTATGAAGAGGCAGTACAGAGGCTGGAACGGCTGGCTGCCCTCATACGCGGCGGGGAACGGAAGGAATTTCCGCCTCTGAAACTTCAGTCGGAGCTGAAACCTCAGTTTTCCAGAGAGGAATACGAACACATGGTGGAGCGGGCAAAGCAGTATATATATGAGG
>CALWAV010000003.1 GCA_944375745.1 uncultured Merdimonas sp. | reverse complement strand
ACGTATCTCTGTACTCCCTGATTGAGAAGCCCATGACCTCCTGCGGATGCTTCGAGTGTATCTGCGGAATCGAGCCCCTTTCCAACGGCGTCTGCATCGCGAACCGTGAGTACGCGGGAATGACACCAATCGGAATGACCTTCTCCGAGCTGGCTTCCATGACAGGCGGCGGAGTGCAGACGCCCGGCTTCATGGGCCATGGAAAGCACTTCATCTCTTCCAAGAAGTTCATGAAGGCAGAGGGCGGAGTAGCCCGTATCGTATGGATGCCTAAGGACCTGAAGGAGCAGGTGGCAGACAGACTGAACGCCACAGCCAAAGAGCTCTACGGCATCGACAATTTCACTGACATGATCGGTGACGAGACTGTGGCGGAGGACCCGGAAACTCTGCTCTCTTTCCTGGAGGAAAAGGGTCATCCTGCCCTGTCCATGGACCCGATGATGTAATATATTTTATCGGTCAGCTCTGGAAAAAAGAGCGGATGGCCGTATAGAACTATACCTCTTATAGCTTAAGCAAAGACCGGCAGTCTCCCGCCGGTCTTTGCTTTTGGCTCAGATTTGATCTGGAAAAGAGATAAGACGCATAAAATGCGCGTTGCATACTTGACAAATACGCATTTTATGCGCATAATATAAATGGCGTTAAATAAACTATACCATCAGGGAGGAAAAATGAAACGGCGTGATTTAATTAAACTTCTCGAAGATAATGGATGGTATTTAAAGAGAAATGGTGCAAACAAAGGCAATTATCAGGAAACTGGGGCTTTAGATCCAGATGTTCGTTTATCCTTTTTGAGAGGTATAGAAAATAAGACGAAACAAAAGATAAAAAGAGAACAGGAGGCGTTACAATGAAAGGAGCATATCCGATTATTATTTCCAAAACAAAGGATGGGTATTATGTTGAAATTCCCGATTTTGATATTGGTACTCAGGGAGCTACAGTGCCAGACGCCATGGAAATGGCCAGGGATGCAATTGGTTTGATGGGAATAGATTATCAGGATGAGGGGAAAGAACTGCCGCTGGCGAATTCACACAGCTTTGAAACAAACGCTGATGACATTGTTACTCTTGTAGATGTAGATTTTTCCGAGTACAGAAAAAAGGTGGATAACCGTGCTGTGAAAAAGAACTGTACAATTCCATACTGGCTTAATGTGGAAGCTGAGAAGGCGGGAGTTAATTATTCGAAAATTTTACAGGAAGCACTGATGAAGGTGCTTGGTATTCAAAGACAGGGTATATGATTGTGAAACAGTTGGCGTCCGTGAAACGTCCGAACACAGGATACAGAAGGCTGCTCCTCGTCCTTCACGGATTATGTAATCAAATTTTAATTCTTTCCTCACATTTTGAACACATTTCCCTGATACACTAAAAGGCAAATGAGTGGAGGAAGGAGTTCATCTTTATGTACGATTATGAAAATAATTCACAGAACGCGGGCGGCTCTGCCTCTGATTCCGGTACGGAAAGCGGTACGGGAACAGGCAGTGAATATCGTTACAGCGGGCCGTTTTATCAGGATAATATCAGTTCAGCCTCTTCATCGGAGGGAACGGGAAGCAGTTCCTCTTCCGGATACAGCTACAGTTATGGCAATAGCAGCGGAAGCTACAGAAATACCGGAGAGGTGCCTCCGAAAAAGAAAAACAAAAAGAAATTCGGAAGACTGATAGCCAAGACTGTCTGCATTGCGTTGATTTTCGGCGTAGTGGCAGGGGCAGCCTTCCAGGGCACCAATTATATCGGAAGACAGCTGTTCGGAGATGAGGTCACGGTTTCCGGCAGTGATAACGCAGCGGCAATGACACCGGAGATTGGGACGGTGACGCCCCAGACGGGAAGCAGCGCATCCACAGGAAACACAGTGGCAGATATTGTAGAGGAGTGCATGCCCTCACTGGTTGCCATTACGAATGTCAGCATTCGTGAAGTGCAGAACTATTGGGGATTCGGCTGGTACAGTCAGCCGCAGGAGCAGGAAGAAGTTTCCACGGGAACCGGCATTATTATCGGACAGAATGATTCGGAGCTTCTGATTGTGACGAACAACCACGTCATTTCCGGAGCGACAACACTGACAGTTCTGTTCAGTGTAGATGAGGGAAATGAAGACGCCAGCGCTGTGGAAGCTCAGATTAAAGGAACCGATGCCACAAAGGATATTGGCGTGATTGCGGTTCCGCTGGACGAGATTCCGGATGAGACGATGGCTCAGATTAAGGCGGCAAGCATCGGAGATTCCTCTCAGCTTAAGGTGGGTGACCAGGTAGTTGCCATCGGAAACGCTCTGGGTTATGGCCAGTCTGTGACGACGGGTATCGTCAGCGCCCTGGACAGAGAGGTAACTCTTGAAAATGATGACGGAACGACGATTAATAACCGCCTGATCCAGACGGACGCGGCGATTAATCCGGGCAACAGCGGAGGAGCTCTGCTGAATATGCAGGGACAGGTCATTGGTATCAATGAAGCGAAGCTGTCCTCCAGCTATGTGGAAGGCATGGGCTACGCGATTCCGATTTCTGATGTGGAAAGCATCATCGGAGATTTAAAGAGTCTGGAGACACGTACCGAGGTAGATGCGGAAAATATGGGATATCTGGGAATCGTAGGCCAGGATGTGACTCAGGAAATTTCTGAAATGTATGGTATGCCTACAGGCGTCTATCTCAGAACGGTGGTTCCGAATTGTGCGGCGGCCCAGGCAGGTCTTCAGAAGGGCGACATTATTACAAGATTTGACGGCGTAAGCATCAGCAGTTATGATGCGCTCCGGGAACGTCTGCAGTATTATGAGGCAGGAGAAACTGTGGAAGTGACGGTAGAGTCTCCGGCCGATGGGGAATATACGGAGAAGACCGTGAGCGTAACTCTGAGTACACAGGCTGAAGTAGAGGCAAATAATCAATAAATGAGGCAGTAAAGACGGCCTTGTCCGGGAAGACTTAAGTTTCCCGGCAGGCCGCGCCGGAAAAGCCGGGCGCAGGAGGAAAAGCGCGGAATCCTTTTCCTTGCGCCCGGCTGTCCTTTTATGCTATACTCGGGGAAAGGAGTTTGAATATGGAAGATAAAGAATATTTGAAAGATACAGAAAACACGGAATATGCAGAGAAAGAAAGCGGACATACGGACGAAAAAGACGCAGTACCGGCAGATTCTCTGTCTGGTGTGCCTGGACACGGAACAGAGAAAGAGCAGGATGAGGAAAAAGAGTATGAGCGTTTCTGCTTCCTCTGCCACCGGCCGGAAAGCCAGACCGGAAAGCTGATTACCCTGGGCCAGGGCATTTCCATCTGCCCGGACTGTATGCAGAAGACCATGGATACCATACAGAACGGTAATATTGATTTCTCGAAGCTTCAGGGAATCAATATGATCAACCTGTCAGATCTGCAGAATATGATGCCCCGGCAGCAGAAAGTGAAGAAGAAAAAGCCGAAGGAAGAGAAGGCGGCGGGCCCGGCCTTTGATATCCGGAAGATCCCCGCTCCCCATAAGATTAAGGGGCAGCTGGATGAGTATGTGATTGGACAGGATTACGCGAAAAAGGTGATCTCTGTGGCGGTATATAATCATTATAAACGGGTAGCCACAGGGACTCAGGATGATATTGAGATAGAAAAATCCAACATTCTGATGATTGGACCCACCGGAAGCGGAAAGACTTATCTGGTGAAGACGCTTGCCAGGCTTCTGGACGTGCCTCTTGCCATTGCGGATGCCACTTCCCTGACCGAGGCAGGTTATATCGGCGATGATATTGAGAGCGTGATTTCCAAGCTTCTGGCCGCGGCGGATAATGACGTGGAGAAGGCAGAGCGGGGCATTGTTTTCATCGATGAGATTGACAAGATAGCCAAGAAAAAGGATACTCATCACCGGGATGTGAGCGGAGAGTCTGTACAGCAGGGACTTCTGAAGCTTCTGGAGGGAGCCGAGGTGGAAGTGCCGGTGGGCGCCAGCAGCAAGAACGCCATGGTCCCGCTGACGACAGTCAATACCCGCAATATTCTGTTTATCTGCGGCGGCGCTTTCCCGGAGCTGGAAAATGTGATTAAGGAACGCCTGAATCAGAAGTCTTCCATGGGATTTCAGGCGGATTTGAAGGATAAGTATGATAATGATCCGAACCTGCTGTCCAAGGTGACCCTGGAGGATTTGAGAAATTTCGGAATGATACCGGAGTTCCTGGGACGTCTTCCGGTGATCTGCACCCTGGACCGCTTGACCAAGGATATGCTGGTGCGCATTCTGAAGGAGCCCAAAAACGCGATTTTGAAGCAGTATCAGAAGCTTCTGGCGCTGGATGAGGTGCAGCTGGAGTTCGACGATGGGGCATTGGAAGCCATTGCGGAGAAGGCCATGGAGCGGGATACGGGAGCCCGTGCGCTCCGTGCGATTATCGAAGAGTTTATGCTGGATATCATGTATGAGATTCCGAAGGATGATGACATCGGGCGGGTGACCATTACCCGGGAATATATTGAACACAGAGGAGGTCCGCTGATTGCCATGCGCGGAGTCCTGAAGCTGGAGAGCCAGGAGGCCGCGGCCCAGGGCTGAGAGGGAGATGAAGAATGACTGCTTGAATGTGTGGAAGGGAATAGGGGCATTTTTTATCGTATTTATCCACTGCAGCTTTCCAAGTCCGGTGGGAGGTATGATGAACGGCCTTGCCCGCTTTGCGGTGCCGCTGTTTTTTATGGTGAGCGGCTATTTCTCTTTTGAAAGAGGAACGGATACGGTCCGCCGCAGGCTGGGGCATACCTTCCGTCTGTTTTTGACTGCGAACGGAGTCTATTTCCTGTGGGATCTTCTGGTGATGTATGTGGAGAAAAGACTCACGTTTGAAGCCGTGGGGGAACTGTTTTCCCTGGAGTCCCTTACGGACTGGGTTTTATGGAATCAGTCTCCGTTTATGTACCATCTCTGGTTTCTGGGAGCCCTGCTCTACTGTTATCTGTTTTACTGGCTTCTGGTCCGCCTGAAGAAGGAGGAAAAGTTTTACTGGCTGATTCCGGTCTGCCTTGGGGCAAATCTGATTCTGGGGGAAGGGGCCGGTATCGCCGGAGGCCATGTGGCGGTGGCCTATATCCGGAACTTCTGGCTGACAGGTCTTCCCTTCTTTCTTCTGGGGCACTGGTTTGCAGGAGAACAGAGGAGAGAGAAGCTTCATGTCAGCAGCAGGCTCTGCCTGGCGGCGGCAGCTTTGGGGGCATGTCTGTCCATGGGTGAGATGCTGCTCAGCGGAGGGGCAGAGCTATATGCGGGGAGTATTCTGATGACCTGCGGAATCTTTGCTCTGGCAGTGCAGAATCCTTCCATGGGAAGGGGCAGCCTGCTGGCTCATATAGGAGAAAGAGATTCCCAGAACATTTATCTGTGGCAGATAATCATTTTTGACGCCACATCCATGCTGGCGAATATACTGGGAATACGTGAAGCTGTTTTGTATCAGTGGCTGATGCCGCTTTGGGTCTGCCTGGCATCCTGGATGCTGGCAGCAATTCTGGAGATTCTGGAAAGGAGAAAACGGATATGAAAAAAGACATCTGGGACGACATTGGAAGGGCAGTCACAGGGGCTGCGGACACAGTGACCCGCAAGGCGGGAGAGATCGCGGATATTACCAGGCTGAAAAATCAGATTTACAGCCTGGAGCGTGATATCAAACGTGACTATGAGACTCTGGGTAAAATTGTGTATGAGCGTTATACGGAGGAAGGGTCCACAGAAAAACCTTTTGAGTCCATTTGTGAGGAGATCGCCCGCAAGGAGATTCTGATCGATCAGTATGAGGGCGAGATTGACGAGAGGAAAAAGGAAGTCTGATGCTGTTTTGGACTGGGATTTTACTGGCTGCGGCTGTGCTGAATCTGGCAGCCCGGCTTTTCCCGGGCTTTGCCGAATGGTATGCTGTGCAGGTTTATCCGCTGATTGTGGGGACCCTGGGGCGTCTCTGCTCTCTGGTCCCTTTTTCAGTGGCGGAAATTCTGCTGTATGCGGTTCTGCTGCTTATTCTGGCAGGCCTGATTCTGATTCTGACTCGCCGGCTGTCCCTGAAAAAGGCGGCTGCGGTTCTGGCAAAGGTATTCATTGGCTTGTTTTTCATGTTTACCCTGAACTGCGGAATCAATTACCACAGGATGGATTTTTCCGAGAGAGCAGGCATTGAGCTGCAGGAATCTTCCACGGAAGAACTGGCAGCTCTCTGTGAAGATCTTGCAGAGGAACTGAATACAGCGGCCGGAGAGATCAGTACAGACAGGGAAGGCCATTTTGTGCTGGAGGAAGAGGCCGGAGCGGAAGCGGTAAAAGCCATGCAGGCTGCGGCAGAGGAATATCCGGAACTGGCCGGCTATTATCCGGAGCCCAAGGAGCTTTTGGCCTCCCGGCTTCTGTCTTATCAGCAGCTACAGGGAATTTACAGTCCCTTTACGGTGGAGGCAAATTATAACGGAGATATGCCGGATCAGGATAAGCCTTCCACCATCTGTCATGAGCTTTCCCATCTGAAGGGCTTTATGCGGGAGGATGAGGCGAATTTTATCGCTTATCTGGCCTGCAGGGCATCGGACAGCGCGGCTTTCCGCTACAGCGGAGCGCTTCTGGCGTGGATATACAGCGGGAATGCCCTGGCAGAGCAGGATTCGGAGCGTTTTCTGGAGATCCGAAGCACACTTTGTGAGCAGGTGCTCCGGGATCTGGAAACGCATAATGCTTACTGGAATTCCTATGATGGAATTGCGGCACAGGTGTCAGACAAAATTAATGATACATATCTGAAAGCAAATGCCCAGGCGGACGGGACCAGAAGCTATGGACGCATGGTAGATCTGCTGCTGGCGTGGAACCGGGAAAGAGGTGCGGAAAATGGAAATGATTGATTTGAGAAGAGAGGACGGCACAAAAACAGGGGAAGTGAAGGAGCGGACGCTGGTCCACAGGGATGGAGATCTCCACGGAACTTCTCATGTATGGCTGGTGCGGTACAGGCCGTCCACGGGATCTGCGGATGTGCTGCTGCAGAAACGGAGCGCGGATAAGGATTCATTTCCGGGTTATTATGATATTTCCTCGGCGGGCCATATTCCCGCGGGCCAGGATTTTCTGGAGTCGGCGGTCCGGGAGCTTAAGGAAGAACTGGGAGTCGAGGCGGCTCCGGAGGATCTGCATTTTCTGTTTACCCACCTGGGATACCATGAGCAGGAATTTTATGGAAAACTGTTTAAAAATCACGAATACAGCCGGGTGTATTTGTACGAATGTGATCGGCCGGAAGGAGAGTTCCGGATACAGAAATCTGAAGTGGAAAGTGTCCGGTGGATGGATTACAGGGAATGTCTGGACGGAATTCGAAATGCTACGCTGAAGCACTGCATTTTTCCGGATGAATTTGAAAAGCTTGCGGAGAGCCTGGAGCAGTATTTCGCGGAAACAGGCCGGCCTTTGGCCTGCGCTTCCCGGACAGAGACCTGGGCCCAGGATGCGCAGGAGGAGCTGGAGGACTGGATTGAGGAGCAGGGGATCTATATCCGCCAGTAGCTGTATCTGCCATCAGCAGCCTTGCATGGGACGGCTGCTCTGCATGGCGTTTTGAAGCAGGGCAGTCTGGTAGCGGCGCTCTGCCTCATTCCAGTTGACGGCCTGAAACCAGGCGCGGATATAGTCAGCACGCTGATTTCTGTGTTTCAGATAATAGGCGTGCTCCCAGAGATCCAGAGTTAAAATAGGATTTAGGCCCTGCGGAAGCGGCGTATCCTGGTTGGGAAGGGGAAGGATCACCAGTTTTCCCCGCTCATCAGCCGCCAGCCAGAGATAGCCGGAGCCAAAGAGCTTTAAAGCCATTTCAAAAAAGGCTTCATAAAAATCTTCCCAGCATTTGAAATCAAGCAGGAGAGCGGATTTCAGCTTTCCGGAAAGCTCTGTGGGGTTCGGTGACATACCGGCAAAATAGAGCTGATGGTTATAGACGCCTCCCGCGTTGTTCCAGATGCCCTGCCGGATGCTCTCCGGCAGCTTTTTATTTTCCAGAATCAGGCGTTCCAGAGGCCAGTCGTGAAATTCGGGATAGGGCCCAAGAATCCGGTTCAGATTTTCCGTGTAAGTGCGCAGGTGCCTGGAATGATGGAAGAACATGGTTTCTGTGTCGATAAGCGGTTCCAGAGCGTCATAGAGATAGGGCAGGGGAAGCAGTTCAAAGGGGTAGTGCTGAATTATCATGGAAATCACCTCGCAAGCAGTATATGCATGAGAGAGAAAAATATACGTTTCACGGAACAAGAGGAGGAATACAGACAATGATCATACTGCCGGTTTCCGGACTTCTGGTTATGCCGGATGTCACTTACTATTTTCAGAACGACTACATAGAAAAATATATGCAGGGAGAGCCGGCGGAAGGAGCTGAGGTTCTCTTTCTGCTTATGAAAAATGAAAAAAGGCTCCGTGATATGCTGCCGGAGGATTTCTGGCCTGTGGGTGTCACCGGCACGGTTACGGAGATAGACAGCGAGGATCACAGTGTCAGCATCCATACCGGCAGGCGGGTGAATGTGGAAGTGATGCGGCTGGAAGAAGGAACTTTGGACGCAGCCTGTACGCCCAGGGAAGAGATCGAGGATCTGGACGCGGAAAGCCGCGCGAAAGTTTTCCGGGAAGTACAGACAGCTCTGCTTCAGTATGTGGGAAGTTTTCAGTGGGGAATTGTAGCCAGAAACTACATTCTGCGCTGGAAGACCATGGAGGAAATGGCCGCGGGCCTTTCTTATCAGCTCAATATGACGGAGGAGGAAAAATACCGGATCGTGGCCGCGGATCGGATTTCCGAACGCTATCAGCGGATAAAAGAGGCTGTCTATGAATTTATCGAGGTGTCGAAGGTCAGCGCGGACGCTGAAAAGGCTCAGACAGAGTCCAATGAGAAGCTGTACCGGGAAGAGGCCATCAAAAAGCAGATCGCGATTCTTCAGAAAGAGCTGGACGACATGCATCCGGAGAGTGTGACAGACGTCCGGAAATTTGAAATGAAGATACGTGATTCGGGCATGAATGAAACCGCCCGCAGGGAAGCGGAGAAGGTTTTAAACCGCATGAAGCAGGAGGGGGAAAACAGCCACGAGTACGGAATGCTCTACGATTATCTGGATTTTGTGACGGATCTGTCCTGGAAAAAGGAAGGGGCGGTTCAGATTGATCTGGACGAGACGGAAAAGATTCTGGACGAGGATCATTACGGACTTAAAAAAATCAAGGAACGGATCATCCAGCAGCTTGCTGCCATGAAGCTGAAAAACAGACAGTCAGGTTCCATCCTTCTGTTTGTGGGACCGCCCGGAACAGGCAAAACCAGTATCGGTCAGAGCATCGCCCGGGCTCTCGGAAGAAAATATGTGCGAATCAGTCTGGGCGGCATCCGGGACGAGGCGGAGATCCGGGGACACCGGCGTACTTATATTGGAGCCATGCCCGGACGGATTATGGAAGGAATCAGGCGGAGCGGGGTCTCCAATCCGGTGATGGTGCTGGACGAGGTGGACAAGCTGACAAAGGCTTTTGACGGTGATCCGTCCAGCGCTCTTCTGGAAGCTCTCGACCCGGAGCAGAACAGTACCTTCACCGATCATTATATGAATGTACCCTATGACTTGTCAGATGTATTGTTCATCTGCACGGCCAATACCACGGATACCATTCCGGAGCCTCTTCTGAACCGTATGGAGGAAATCAGCTTCCGGGGCTATACAGAGACAGAAAAACTGGAGATCGCCAGGCGCCATCTGCTGCCTAAAGCCATGGATCAGGCAGGGCTGCGGAAAGAGGAGCTGGAAATTCCCGATGAAATTCTGAGAAAGATTATCGAGGATTACACCGCGGAAGCCGGTGTGCGCGGCCTGAAAAAGCGTCTGGATGCCGTATGCCGGTCAGCGGCGGTCCGCTTGGTGAAAGGAGCCGGCGAACTGCCTATCTGCGTGAAGGAAGAGGAGCTTTCCGTATTCTTTGACGCACAGCCTCTTTATCATGAGAAGCTTCTGACGCCGGACCGGCCGGGAATCGTGACAGGGCTTGCCTGGACCCAGGGCGGAGGAGAAATCCTGTTTATTGAAACCATGTTCACAAAAGGAAAAGGTGAATGTGTGATTACCGGCCAGCTGGGTGACGTGATGAAGGAATCGGCCCAGATTGCGGTCAGCCTCGTAAAAGATCTGTTCCCGGATCAGGAGGAGCTTTTTGAAAACAACGATCTGCATATCCATGTGCCTGCGGGAGCGGTTCCCAAGGACGGCCCTTCAGCTGGTATCACCTTGACTACGGCGCTGGCTTCTCTGGTAACAGGCCGTATCGTGAATCCGAAATACGCGATGACAGGGGAGGTTTCCTTAAAAGGCCGATTGATGCCTATCGGCGGCCTGCCGGAAAAACTGATGGCTGCGGCCCGTGCAGGGGTGAAGAAGGTCTTTATCCCGAAAGAAAATGTGAGGGATCTGTCGGAGGTTCCCCAGGAGATTCGTGATCAGCTGAAGATTGTACCGGTGCAGAAGGTGATGGAGGTTCTGGAAAAGACGGGGATTTTGGAAAAAGGGAAGAAGAAAGAGACATAGTTTATCCGTATTTTTTGCCGCCAGTCAGAAATAGCATCGGTGTACCAAGGCGTATTGCCCCTTGTACACCGATGCTGTCAAAGAGACAGAATCAGATAAGCGCACAGAATCAGTATGGACTCCAGATGAACCTGTTCCATTTTGTGCGCAGACATGTAAGGATAACAGCTTTTTCGCTGCTGCTTCCGGTAAAGAGCATGCTCAGCGTAAAATGAGAAAAATATTCCGCGCCAGAGTATTTCCTGCCAGAACCAGAAGGCCAAGCAGGACGCAGCCCTTCCAGAAGCGCAGAGGCACTTTCCCTGCGCTGCGGCACAGACGTTCTCTTGTTTCTTCCAGGATAAAAGCCCCATAGACTGCCACGCTGTAAGGCACAACCGGATGGTAACAAAAAGACTCTGCGATATTTCCTTCCAGAAGCGCAAGCACCGCTCTGGTGCCGCCGCAGGCAGGACACCAGATTCCCGTTTCCCGATAGATCACACAGGCCGGTATCGCGAAAAAATTTTTCCCCGCGGCAAAATAAAAAAACAGACCGGCTGTCAGGATTCCCCCGACAGCCAGACTGACTGTGTAAGCATAATTCCGGCTGTTCATTTTATTTCAGAATCCGGATGCCGCCGATCAGCGGAACCGGTTTTTCTTCCTGATTGACAGCTGCGATCAGTCCCATAACCCAGCATACAATCATGAAAATTCCCCAAATCCATCCGAGACAGGGAATGATGCTGAGCAGACTGAACAGGAAGACTACAAGAGCCTGATTCAGATAAAACTTCGCGCCTTCTCTGTCGCCCGCGCAGAATGCGATTACAAGGCCGATCCAGGTGATGTAAGCCACGATACTGGTTGTTTTTTTGTCCATACTTTTGTCCTCTCATTCATAACGATTTTACAACAGCCATGTTGATAAATTCATTGTAGCTGATTCAGCAGCAGAAATCCACAACAGATTGCTAAATTTATGAAAAGATTTTGTAAAATGTCCGCTTCCGTTATCTGAAACCGGAAGGGAGGCAGAAAGGTATGCTTGCGCTGGGAAGAAATTCAGGAGAATATATCGTGCTGGAGAATAAAGACCGCCGGATCGTGATCCAGGTGGCGGAGGCCGAGAGCACCCTGCGTCTTGTGGTGGATGCGTCAAAGGATGTCAGGATTCTCCGGGGCGAAGTGTACGAAAGGACACATCCTGCTCCCGGCTGGGCTCTTCCGGAAGAATCAGGAAGAAAATTGAAAGACTGAGCAGGAAAATGGAAATAGACAGAACAAAAGAAAAGCCGGGGCTGATGCCTCGGCTTTTTCGTGAACTGCAATTCCCTTTTTGAAAAAGTGACATTGAGTGACTAAAATATGTACGTTCCCAAACTTTCAAGAAAGGCCGTAAAATAAGGGAAAATCGGACTATCAGAATGCAACTTGAACAATTACCGCGCTATCTTAAGGAAAAGAGATCGCGGCTTAATCGATGCATTCGACACATTCGCCTGCCTTATTATCGCACAAAGACCTCAAAAAGACAATAGTGAGGACGAATATTATAAAAATAAAACGGTTGTAAAGCAACTCAAAAGGAAGTACAGGATGGCTTTCCCGCCGGAAGAAGTTCAAAAAATAATAGCTGACTACCTTTCCGGAAAAACAGGCCAAGAGCTGAGCATCGACTACAAATGCAGCAAGACCACCATCATCAAATTACTCAAAGAGCAAGGCGTGGACGTCCGAAAAGATAAAGCTCGCGCTAAGCTAGATGATGACCTGGTTATTGATATGTATCGGCAGATGAAAACTGCGCAACAAATCGCTAAGCACTTTGGGGTCAGCAAACAGGTTATCCTGCAATGCCTCAAAAAACACGGCGTTAAGTTGCGGACTAGGTGGGATTATCCGAAGGAAAAATAAAGGAAACATTTTGCCAATCGTCGGACGAGATTGGCCATCGATATAAAGTATCCAAGAGAACAATTGGCAAGCATATTAAGAATGCTCTGCATGAAGAGTTGGCAAAAGACAGTTCAGTTGTCGCAAAATTTGCGACAACTGCCGTCGCCAGAAGATTACGATAAGCCCTAATTCTCTACGATGATACTTTTGGGGGATAGGGGAATGGTTTTATATGACTTAAGAATAGCTCTAAGCACATTCCTGTTAGTGCTTTTGTAGGTAATATAGTCATAAACCCACTCGCCAAATTCACAAATCAATTATGATTATCTTATTTTACTAATGATATTCAAACGTATTCTATTTTTCTATCCTGCCATGGTGAAACCTGTGTAAAATTAGTGCAAGAAACAGCTCATTTATGTGTGTCAGGGTAAGCGTATATCTC
>CALWAV010000002.1 GCA_944375745.1 uncultured Merdimonas sp. | reverse complement strand
GACACCGGATGCCAGTGGTACACAGCTGAGAACATGGACGATCCGGAAATCGCACAGAACCTGTACGAGTAATCGGAACCATCTGTTCACAAAGATAAAATAAATACAGAGGGGCGCACCAGCCGGTGTGCCCCTTTCATCACTCCGGCTGTCTTTTGCGGCTTGGTCTGAAGCGGCCGGAAACACAGGAGGAGAATCAATATGTTAAAAGGAATTCCGCAGATTTTATCACCGGAGCTTCTGATGGTGCTCTGTGAAATGGGACACGGCGACCGCATCGTAATTTCAGACGGCAATTTTCCGGCTGAGTCCATGGGAAAGGATGCCATTGTAATCCGCTGTGACGGACACGGCGTGCCTGAGCTTCTGGACGCGATTCTTCAGCTGGTGCCTCTGGATACTTATGTGGAAAAACCGGTGACGCTGATGGAGGTGGTTCCGGGCGACGATGTGGAGACCCCGATTTGGGATACCTACAAGGATATTATTAAAAAATATGATTCCAGAGGCGATGCCTGCGTGGGAAATATTGAGCGTTTCGCTTTCTATGAGGAGGCAAAGAAGGCCTATGTGATCATCGCTACCAGCGAGAAGGCTCTGTACGCAAATATCATGCTGCAGAAGGGTGTAGTCGTTTAAAAGGGAGCTTTCCTAACAGGTGAGAAGGTATCCGCGTGTACCCGCCCTTAACAAAAACGAAACAATTTCTTAATATTTACGGTATTTGAGGGATATGTCTTGCGGCATATCCCTTTCCCTGCTATACTGAGGAGCATCGATACATAGAAAACATGCACATAGTTCATTTTGTTTATGGGAAAGCGTGGAGCAAATCAGAAATGAAGAGAAAAATGTTAGCGGCAGTATGCGCGGTGAGTCTTCTGGCGGGATGCGGAACCGGAGCGGCGTCTGCGGAGGCGGAGACTCAGGAAGCGCTGGCCCAGAACACACAGGAAACACAGGAGGCGGAAGCTTCGTCTGAAGAATCAGAAGAGGCAGAGCCTGAAAGCCAGGAGGAGACCGAAGAAGAGGCTGATTTCCGGGAGCTTTTTGAAGTGGCGGCAGAAGGAATTGACTATCTTTCCGTAGAAGGCATTCGGCTTCCTCCGGGAGTACGGCTTGCGATGGTAGGGAAAGATTCCGGAAGCGGTTTTTGGAAACAGGTGCACGCGGGCGCCGCGCAGGCCGTGGATGACATTAATGAGGCCCTGGGCTTTACAGGAGACGAAAAGGCAGAGCTGGATTACGACGCTCCGGCTGACAGCGATATCGCGGAGCAGATCGACATCATCGACCAGATGCTGGATAAAAGTCCGGACGGGCTGATTATCGGTTTTCTGGACATCAATTCCGGAAAGACCCAGCTTGAGCTGGCAGAAGCCAACGGTGTTCCCGTATTTGCGGCAGACTCCGGAATCGAAAATTCTCTTCTGATCAGCGAGAGCAAGACAGACAACTACCAGGCAGGCATGGAAGCCGCGGCCCGTCTCTGCGAGCTGATTGGAGATAAGGGACAGATAGCGCTTCTGGTGCACAGCTCCGAGACAGAGACCGGCATCGAACGGGAGAGCGGTTTCCGGGACGAGATTCAGGAAAATCATCCGAATGTGGAGCTGGTCAATGTGGCATATCAGGACCAGGATGAGAGAAGCACAGATGACATCGTCGCAGCAGTACTTGCAGAGTATCCGGAACTGAAAGCTTACGCCGCCACAAACGAAGATACGACAGAGGCTCTTGCATCAGCTTTGGAACTGTACGGCCCGGAGGAAGGGACCGTCCTTATCACAGGCTTTGATGCCTCCGACAACGAAATAAAACTGCTGGAAGAAGGCCGGTTAGCCGGCGTCATGGCCCAGAATCCCTACGCCATGGGATACGCCTCAGCAGTTTCCTCATTCCGGGAAATCGCCGGATTGGAGAACGCCTCCCTCATCGACACAGGCCACACCTGGATCACTCCGGAAAACCTGTCCGACCCCGCTGTACAATTATTAATCTATAAATAGCAAGGTAAATTGCTAATTGCTGCGCAGCGGCAAGAGAAGGCGTCTTGAGCCTCGCTGAAGTAAATTTTTCTCAAAACACAGATGCCGGTTTTCTATTATCCCAGTGTCCGGCTTTTCAGAGACATCTGTATGATAACGGCGGACTGCTTTTTAGTCCGTCCGGGAGCATACAGATGTCTCTGAAATGTCCGAACACAGGATATAGAAAACTGGCAGCGTCCGTTTTGCGAATCATTTACGATTCAGTTCATCCACTTCCTCCGAAACTCCGAAGCACTTATCCCCTCCGACTTCCGAAACTGCCGGTTCAAATAACTGGCATCATAAAAACCGCAGGAGCGGGCAATTTCCTCCAGAGTGCCCCCGGAGAAGCGCAGAAGCTTCTTGGCCCGGGTCAGGCGGCGGGAGATCACATACTGATTCAGAGTCACATTATAGTATTGATGGAATTCTCTGGACAGATGATATTTACTGATAAAAAAACGTTCCGAAAGCTCATCCAGAGAGAATTTTTCGGTATAATGCTCATCCAGATATTTGCGCACCTCGGCCATTTTCAGACGGTCGGGGTGCTTTTCTTCTCTTGAGCCTGTTATGTCCTGAAGCAAAATGGAAAGAATATCTACAATCAGGCGGGAAGAAGCGATTTCGGTCTGAAAATCTGAGGACTTATTTACATCGATGAGACTTTCCAGCTTCTCCTGCAGCTCCGGAAAGCTGGAAGGCGTGAAAGCCGGCAGGCTGTTTGCGGTAAAATAACGGTAGTATTCTTCTGAGGTGGCTCCGTTAAAGTGCACCCAGATCAGCTCCCAGGGCTCCGTGGTGCTGCTCTGGTGGTAATAGGGAACCATACAGTCGATAAAAAAACAGGAGCCTTTCCGGAGATCATAAGTCTTCTGATCATACATGAGCACACCGCTCCCGGACAGGACGAGAACTATCAGATAGGATTCCAGATTCTTGCGCCGGGCCACATGGCTTTCCTTCAGCTTGAGATAGCCTGTCTCCTGCACATAGAAAAAGGCGGAGCGGGCAAAGGCGCTGGGCGTCTGAATCATGCGCCGGGAGCTTTCCACATAAGAGTCCGGAAATCTGTCAAAATAATTGTCCATGATGGATTCCTCCTTTTGCATCTGTGTGCGGTGAGCCGGCAGCCGCGGGCGGACGGCCCAGAGCTGCCGGCACGGCAGAAATGCCGGACCGCGGATGCGGGCCGCGGTGAAAAGCCCGCGTCCTGGCGGCAGGCATGCGGCTCAGCGGCCACCTGCGCATAGCAATAAAATACCTGTTTTCGGCAATATCCTCACTTGTTAATCTAAATATACAGGTATATACTTGCAAAAGCAAGCAAAAAAGAAAAAAACGAATTTACAATAAAGTACAGTCTGCGGCCCTGCAGGTGGGCTGTATGGCAGGAAAGGATGAGAATATGTACTATGTTCTGCTGTCCGGCGGTTCCGGAAAGAGACTCTGGCCATTGTCCAATGAGGCGCGGCCCAAGCAGTATCTGAAACTGGTCAATCAGGAGGAAAATTCCATGGAGCGCTGCTCCATGCTGCAGCGCGTCTGGGCACAGCTGAAGGAAGCCGGAATTGCGGAACGTGCGGTAATTACGGCAGGAGCGGATCAGACAGAGCTGCTCCGGAGCCAGGTGAGAGAGGCGAAAATAGCGGTGGAGCCGGGAAGGCGGGATACCTTTGCGGCGGTGCTGCTGAGCTGTGCCTGGCTTTACAGTAAAGGCGGGGCTTCGGAGGACGATTACGCCGCTATCATGCCGGTGGATCCCTATACGGAAGAGTCCTATTTTGAGACTGTAAAACAGCTGGAAGAGGTCATGAAAAAGTCCGGCGCGGAGGCAGGACTTATGGGAGTGGTGCCTTCCTGCCCCTCTGTGAAATACGGCTATATTCTTCCCGGAGAACGCCACGATGGCTGGATTTCCGTAAAGGGGTTTGCGGAAAAGCCGGATGAGGAAAGGGCAGAGGAGCTCATGGCTCAGGGCGCTCTCTGGAACTGCGGAGTCTTCTGCGTCCGCATTGGGGATATGCTGGAGCGGGCGCGGGCTTACGGCGTGCCGGGAGATTATGACGGTCTGTGCGCCGCCTATGAAAAACTGCCGAAGATCAGCTTTGATTATGAAGTGCTGGAGAAGGCAGAGCGGTTGGCGGCAGTGGAATTTCACGGATACTGGAAGGACCTGGGGACCTGGGATGTGATGGCAGAGCAGATGAGTACGGATACCATCGGAAATGTGGCGCTGGATGAGAGCTGCGAAAACACTCAGGTGATTAATGAACTGAAAGCTCCGGTGGCGGTGCTGGGCGCGAAGGACATGGTCGTGGTGGCGTCCCAGGACGGCATTCTGGTGGCAGATAAGAGCCAGAGCGCCCGGGTGAAGGAGATGGCGGCCGCCTTTTCTTCCCGGCCCATGTTTGAGGAACGGCGCTGGGGCACGCTGGAGACCCTGGACGAGAGTGAATATGAAGGCCTCTTTACCCTGACCCGGAAAATACACATTTATGACGGAATGACCTCCAGCTATCATTTCCACAAAAACAGAGATGAGATCTGGACCGTTTTAAGCGGTAGCGGCGAACTGATTCTGGAAGGGACGAAGATTCCTCTCGGACCCGGAAAGGCGGTCTGCATCCGGAAAAATCAGCGGCACGCCGTCAAAGCCTTTCAGGATTTTGAATATATTGAAATCCATGTGGGCACCAGTGTGGGAAACGAAGACATCAACCGCATCACATTCAACTGGGACGAGATAGAGCTGAGCCATATTTTATAGATTCCGGGGATGCCCGGGGAACCGTAGTCAAATACCCCGATGCAAGCATACGGGGCATCAAACTAGAAACGATGCAAGCATCGGGGTATTTGACCCTCGCGGCGTTCGCCAAATGGACGCGCGAGCGCGTCCGCTTGGCTCACTGCCCGCGG
>CALWAV010000001.1 GCA_944375745.1 uncultured Merdimonas sp. | reverse complement strand
ACCAGGGACTTGTGAAGACCTTGGAAGAACGCCTGGGCACAAAACTTGTCATCAGCGACAAGTCCCAGCTCTGCGGAGCCCTGGGCGCAGCCCTCTTCGCGGCCGATATGGCGGAAGAGTAAATGAGAAGCCGCAGTGATTTCGGATTGAAATTTCCGCTAATTATGGTATAATGTCGTCAGACAATTATACCTGCGCCGGCCCGGGGCCGGCCGGAGGCCGGCAGATTTCACCGCCGGGCCGTGTGCATGGAACATTCAGGAAAGAAGCAGGAGAACAGTATGAAGAGAGTTTTGTTGAAATTAAGCGGAGAAGCGCTGGCGGGAGAAAAGCATACAGGCTTTGATGAAGCCACAGTTCTCGGTGTGGCCCGTCAGGTGAAGGCACTGACAGATGAGGGAATCCAGGTGGGCATCGTAATCGGCGGCGGAAATTTCTGGAGAGGCCGGACCAGCGAGAATATGGACCGGGTGAAGGCAGATCAGATCGGTATGCTGGCCACAGTGATGAACTGTATCTATGTATCGGAGATTTTCCGTTCTGTGGGACTTGACACAGAGGTGTTTACTCCCTTCGTGTGCGGCGGCTTTGCAAAGCTTTTTACGAAGGACGAGGCTCTTGCCTGCCTGAACAGAGGGGGAGTCGCATTCTTCGCGGGAGGAACAGGGCATCCTTATTTCTCCACGGATACGACTACGACACTGAGGGCTATCGAGATTGAAGCGGATGTGATCCTGCTTGCGAAGGCAGTGGACGGCGTCTATGACAGTGATCCGAAGGTAAATCCGGCGGCTGTGAAGTACGATGAGGTGTCTATTGCGGAAGTGATTGACAAGCGGCTGGCAGTCATGGACCTGACAGCATCCATCATGTGCATGGAGAATCATATGCCTATGCTGGTCTTCGGTCTGGAAGGTGAGAACAGCATTGTAAATGCGGTGAAGGGAAAGTTTACCGGAACGAAAGTCACGGTATAAGCCGGCATCAGCAGCGGGAAAGAAAGATATCTTCTGCTGCCGGCACTGTAAAAAAGCGAAATAAAAGCGGAGGACAGGAATATGGACGAGAGATTAAAAGTATATGAGGAAAAGATGACAAAGTCATACGATTCGATGATAAGGGACTTCACATCGATTCGCGCAGGACGTGCCAATCCGCATGTTTTGGACAAAATTAAGGTAGACTATTACGGAGTGCCCACACCGCTGCAGCAGGTGGGAAATATTTCTGTTCCCGAGCCGCGGATGCTTCAGATTCAGCCCTGGGAAAAGAGCCTTCTGAAAGCCATCGAGAAAGCGATTCTGGCCTCGGATCTGGGCATTACTCCCACCAATGACGGTTCCGTAATCCGCCTGGTATTTCCGGAGCTGACTGAGGAGCGCAGAAAAGAGCTGGTAAAGGACATCAAAAAGAAAGGCGAGGCGGCCAAGGTGGCAGTGAGAAACATCCGCCGTGATGCCAACGAGACCTTTAAAAAGCAGAACAAGGCGAATGAGATTTCCGAGGATGATCAGAAGGACCTTGAGACAAAAGTACAGAAGATGACAGATAAATACATTGCTGATATTGATAAGGCTGTGGAAGAAAAGTCAAAGGAAATTCTTACAGTATAAGAGAGAGACAATGAGGGGGACGGGTATATGTTTATGATGCCCGTCTCCTTGTGTGAAGGAGAATCTATATGAAAATACCGCAGCACGTAGCGATTATTCTGGATGGAAACGGCCGCTGGGCGAAGGCAAAGGGGATGCCCCGCAATTACGGCCATGCCCAGGGAAGCAAGAATGTGGAGACCATCTGCCGGGAAGCCTGGAACATGGGAATTAAATATCTGACAGTCTACGCCTTTTCCACAGAGAACTGGAAACGGCCCAGCGATGAAGTGGAGGCCCTGATGAAGCTTCTGCGCAATTATATGAAGACCTGTCTGAAGACTGCGGAAAAAAACCACATGAAGGTCCGCGTGATTGGCGACAAGACAGGACTGGATGAGGATATCCGCACCCGGATCGATGAGCTTGAGAAAGCTTCCGCGAATAATGACGGCCTGAATTTTCAGATTGCCATCAATTACGGAAGCCGGGATGAGATGGTGCGTGCCATGAAGAGGATGGCGGCAGACCGGGACGCGGGAAAGCTGAGGACAGAAGATATTACGGAAGAGACATTTTCCTCCTATCTGGATACGGCGGGAATTCCGGATCCGGATCTTCTGATCCGGACCAGCGGGGAAGAGCGCCTTTCCAATTTCCTGCTCTGGCAGCTGGCCTATACAGAATTTTATTTCGCGGATGTACACTGGCCGGACTTTACAAAAGAGGAGCTTGCCAAAGCCATAGAGGCCTACAATCACAGAGACAGGCGTTATGGCGGCGTGAGGGAGGAGTAATCGGATGAAGGCGTTTTTTGTCAGGCTGTTCAGCGGAATCATACTGCTTGCCATTATTATAGCAGCCGGAATCTTTGGAGGGGATGTGCTGTATGCGCTGACCCTTGCCATATCTCTCATCGGATATGAAGAATATTTAAGAGTATTTCATCTGGAAAATAAGGCTCCCGGTGTCTGGGGGATAGTTTTCCTGGCCTTTTATTATGTGGGGCTCCGGCTGTGGGCTGTGGAAGGTTTTGCGCTTTTCTGCCTGATTGCCTATTTCCTGGTGCTGATGGCGGTCTATGTGTTTACATTTCCGAAATATAAGACGGAGGAGATCGCGGAAGCCTTTCTGGGCTTTGTGTATGTGCCGGTCATGCTTTCCTTTATCTGGCAGACCAGAATGCTCCCTATAGAGGGAGAGAGCACAAGCCTCATTTATTTTCTGATTTTTATCTGCTCCTGGGGCTGCGACACCTGCGCTTACGCAGTGGGCATGCTGATTGGAAAGCATAAGCTGGCGCCTGTGTTAAGCCCGAAAAAGTCCATTGAGGGGGCCATAGGAGGAGTCGTGGGAGCGGCTCTGATTGGATTTATCTATGCGGGAGTCTTTTCTCTGGACCAGCCGGAATGCGCTCTGCTCTGCGCGGCGGGGGCGGTAGTGTCCCAGGTGGGAGATCTGGCGGCTTCGGCTATCAAGCGCAACCATAACATCAAAGACTACGGGCACCTGATCCCCGGACACGGAGGAATTCTGGACCGGTTTGACAGCGTGATTTTCACAGCGCCGATTATCTATATTCTGGCAGCTATATTTTTGCAGTAAAAGGAGATACCAATGAAAAAGATAGCGATACTGGGTTCCACGGGCTCTATTGGAACACAGACCCTTGAAGTGGCCCGGAATAACGGAGATCTGGAAATAGTATCTCTGGCAGCCGGTTCCAATATCAAAAAACTGGAGGAACAGATCCGGGAGTTCCGGCCGAAGACGGCGGCTGTCTGGAGTGAGGAAAAGGCCCGGGAACTGCGGGCGGCGGTCCGGGATCTGGATGTGGAGATTGTCTCAGGCATGGACGGGCTGATTCAGGTCTGCACGGTTCCTGAGGCAGAGATTGTAGTGACGGCCATTGTGGGTATGATTGGAATTGTTCCCACCATCGCGGCCATGAAAGCCGGAAAGGATATTGCTCTGGCAAATAAGGAAACTTTGGTCACAGCAGGGCATATAATCATACCATTGGCGGAAGAGACCGGTGTAAAAATTCTGCCGGTGGACAGCGAGCACAGCGCTATCTTCCAGTGTCTGAACGGTGAAAACAGGAAAGAACTGAAAAAGATTCTCCTGACAGCCTCCGGCGGGCCTTTCCGGGGAAAGAAGCGGGAGGAGCTTCTGCATATTCAGGTAGAGGATGCCCTGAAGCACCCCAACTGGGCCATGGGACGGAAAATTACCATCGATTCCTCCACACTCGTAAATAAAGGACTGGAAATGATGGAGGCCAGATGGCTGTTCGGCGTGGAGCCGAAGGATATTCAGATTGTGGTGCAGCCAAAGAGCATCATTCATTCCATGGTGGAATTTGTAGACGGCGCGGTTATTGCCCAGCTTGGCACGCCGGATATGAAGCTTCCGATTCAGTACGCGCTTTATTATCCCGAGCGCCGCTATCTGCCCGGGGAGCGTCTGGATTTCGGAACGCTGACAGAGATTACCTTTGAAAAACCGGACATGGAGACCTTTACCGGCTTAAAGCTTGCCTTCGACGCGGCAGCGGCCGGCGGCTCCATGCCTACAGTATACAATGCGGCCAATGAAAAGGCGGTGGCTCTCTTCCTTGACAGAAAAATCGGATGGCTGGATATTCCGGAGATCATCCGTGAGAGCATGGAAGCCCATAAGGTGATTCCGAATCCAACGGTGGAGGAGATTCTGGATACGGAAAAGGCCGTATACGAGTTTATTGAAAGCAGGTGGTAGATTGAGCATAGTCAGCATTATAATCGCGCTGCTGATATTCAGCCTGATTATTATATTTCATGAACTGGGACATTTCCTGCTGGCAAAGCGGGGCGGCATCCGTGTCAATGAGTTTTCCCTCGGCATGGGTCCCACATTGCTGAGCAGACAGATTGGAGAGACCAGATACTGCCTGAAGCTTCTGCCCTTCGGCGGCTCCTGTATGATGGAGGGAGAGGACGGAGAGTATGAGACTTCGGCGGAGGACGGGCGGGACGCGGTTCCCCAGGCCGGCATTGCGGCGGGAGGAGCCGTTTCCGGCACAGGCAGCCTGCCCTCTTATTCTTTCGGCGCCAAGTCGGTGTGGACCCGCATCTCCGTGGTGGCTGCAGGGCCCATCTTCAATTTTATTCTGGCCTTTTTCCTGTCCCTGTTTATCATCGGAAGCATCGGTTATGACGCTCCTGTGGTGGTGGACGTGATGGACGGTTATGCGGCTCAGGAGGCAGGCATGCAGCCGGGAGACAAGATTGTCCGCATGAATCATACCAACATTCATGTTTACCGGGAGGTCAGCCTTTTTGTGCAGATGCATCAGGGGGAAACGGTGAGCGTGACCTATGAACGTGACGGCGAACAGCACACAGTGGTACTGGAGCCGAAGCAGGGTGAGGATGGCAGCTGGCTTCTGGGCTTCCAGGGATCCGGCGTCCGCACCAAAGGAAATCTATTCCAGACGATTTATTACAGCGCCTATGAAGTGAAATACTGGATTTCGACCACGATCAAGAGCCTTGGCATGCTGGTTGGCGGCCGGGTGGGCGCCGATGATATTTCCGGGCCTGTGGGTATTGTCAGTACCATAGGAGAGACCTATGAGGCCAGCAGACAGGACGGAGCCTTTTATGTCTGGCTCAATATGCTGAATATTTCTATTCTGCTGTCGGCCAATCTGGGAGTGATGAATCTCCTTCCGCTGCCGGCGCTGGACGGGGGACGCCTGGTTTTCCTGTTCCTGGAAGTGATTCGAAGGGGCAAAAAGGTGGCGCCTGAGAAGGAAGGCATGGTGCATTTTGTGGGGCTGATGCTTTTGATGGCACTGATGATTTTTGTCATGTTTAATGATTTCAGAAATATTTTATAATTTTATTATCGGTTAATTATAGAAGATGCCTTTTCCGCGAACCTCAGGTCCGTGGGAGAAGGCATCTTTTTTGACAGTAAGCCGGACGGCGCAGCGGATGAGCAGCTCCTTTCCTGTTTCGGATTCACAGCAGCTGTTATGTATGCTATAATAGCTGTAACAGATAAGTTGTGATACAAAGGAGGGGGTTAAATGGGAATTTATATGTATGCTTCGGTTATTTTTAGCATTGCGAAGAATATTCTGGAATTTGCGACCTGTATTCTGATAATAATGTGTGCAGTCAAATACTTAAAAAAGCAGTAATGAAATCTCGTTCTTGACACATTCCCTGGGACATCCTATTATTATCAGAGGTATTATTAAAGGAAATTCTGGAGGGATATATAGAGATGAAGCTGGGAATCGTAGGACTTCCAAACGTAGGAAAAAGTACGCTTTTTAATTCACTGACAAAGGCAGGGGCAGAATCGGCCAACTATCCGTTCTGCACCATTGATCCGAATGTGGGTGTGGTAGCAGTGCCGGATGAGCGGCTGGGACTGCTGGCAGATATGTATCATTCTGCCAAGGTGACGCCGGCAGTGATAGAGTTTGTGGATATTGCGGGACTCGTGAAAGGAGCTTCCAAGGGAGAGGGCCTGGGCAACCAGTTCCTGGCCAATATCCGTGAGGTGGACGCTATCGTCCATGTGGTGCGCTGCTTTGAGGATCCCAATGTGATTCATGTGGATGGAAGCGTGGATCCGCTGCGCGATATTGAGACGATCAATCTGGAATTGATCTTTTCGGATCTGGAGATTCTGGAGAGAAGAATTTCCAAAACCGTGCGGGGCGCCCGCAATGACAAGACTCTGGCCAAGGAGCTGGATCTTCTGAACCGTGTGAAGGCGTGGCTGGAGGACGGAAAAATGGCTATCAGCTTTACCACAGACGATGAGGACGAGCAGGAGTGGCTGGCAGGCTATAATCTTCTGACCCGCAAGCCTGTGATTTTTGCGGCGAATGTGGCAGAGAGCGATCTGGCGGACGACGGCGCCTCCAACCCTCATGTACAGGCAGTGCGTGAGTATGCTGCGGAGTATGGCTGTGAGGTCTTTGTGATCTGCGCGGAGATAGAGCAGGAGATTGCAGAGCTGGACGATGATGAGAAAGCCATGTTCCTGGAGGATCTGGGACTGAAGGAGTCCGGCCTGGAGAAGCTGATCAAGGCAAGCTACCGCCTGCTGGGACTTATCAGCTATCTGACTGCGGGAGAGACCGAGACGCGCGCCTGGACCATCAAGAACGGAACAAAGGCGCCTCAGGCTGCCGGAAAGATTCACTCCGATTTTGAAAGAGGCTTTATCCGGGCTGAGGTGGTCAATTATCAGGATCTGCTGGACTGCGGCACTTATGCAGCGGCCAGAGAGAAAGGCCTGGTAAGACTGGAAGGAAAAGATTATGTGGTAAAGGACGGGGATGTAATCCTGTTCCGGTTTAACGTGTAAGAAAAAAAGAAGCGGTTTTAAGCCGCTTCTTCTTTTTCACAGGATCAGTTCCCGGCGCGTTTTGCCAGGAGCTCCAGCTTGTCTTTCAGCAGGACCAGGTTGAAGCCGGAAGGATTCAAGGCGTAGCCTTTGGCGTTTGGAATCAGAGCTGAAGGAAGTCCCTGGAAGGGAACTGCCGCCAGTTGAAGCTTCCGCTTGCTTTTTCCTTTGAATTTTTCGAACTCCCAGAGATCGGAAAAGACAGGCTGCAGAATGTCTCCGGACGGGTTTTTCAGGTAAGGCATTTTCAGGTTCGGGTCTGGCTTTTTAAGATCCAGCTTTCCCTTGACATCCGTCACATCCAGGGCAAGGATAAAGCGGGAACGGACCAGATCGGCCGTGAGCTCCTGCTCCATTTCACGGAGCTTTGCCAGACGCGAGGGCTCCTTGTTGTCGATTCCGGGTCTGCGCAGTTCCTGGAGAAAATAGATGCCGGTGAGCTGCAGGGCGGCATTCATGACGGGAGGGGTCTTAGGTCCTGCCGCCGGCTTCTTGATGGTTACAATGGATTCCAGGGGAAGATAGCTGAAGCCGGCGCCGTTGTGAAAGGCTGCCCGGTTGATGCCGGTCAGGTAAAGCCCTGTGTAGAAGCCCTGCATCTGTGCCTGTTCCACTTTGAGAACGGAAGAAGGATAGCTGTTTTCCGTCAGCTTTCCGCAGAACTCCGCGGCATCCTCTTCCCGGGAAAAGATAAAGGCCTGATCGTCAAAGGTGGTCTCATCGCATTCCGCGTAGGGAAGATTGGTGGCACGGGAGATTACTGTGAAAAACTGTCCCAGCTTTTGAAGATTTTTTATCATTAACCGATTGTCTGTACTCATTTCTCATGCACCTCTTTCTAAGTCTGCTTTTACTATTGTAGCAAAAGAAGTGCCCAGAGACAACTACAGAAAATGAAATCTCCCGGAGAGATGGGAAAGAAAGCCTTTCTGCCGCCGGGATGGAAATAAGGGGGTTATCGTATGCAGAAAACAGAAAAACAGTTTCATCTTCATTGTCTGCCGGAGGATATCGGCCGCTACTGTATTCTTCCGGGAGATCCCGGCCGGGTGCCTTCCATCGCGGCGTTGTTTGATGACGCGCGGCCGGTGGCCCAGAACCGGGAGTTCAACATCTGGACCGGCACGCTGCTGGGTGAAAAAGTGACAGCATGTTCCACCGGAATCGGCGGTCCTTCGGCGGCTATCGCTATGGAAGAGCTTCATGACTGCGGAGCAGACACCTTTATCCGTACCGGAACCTGCGGCGGGATCGAGCTGTCGGTAAAGTCAGGAGATATCGTGGTGGCCACCGGAGCGGTCCGCTATGAGCATACCAGTCTGGAGTACGCGCCCATTGAGTATCCGGCAGTTCCGGATTTTGAGGTTACAGGCTGTCTGGCCCAGGCGGTCCGGGATCTGGGCCTTCCGCTGCATCTGGGAGTGGTCCAGTGCAAGGACAGCTTTTACGGCCAGCATTCCCCGGAGAAATCTCCGGTTTCCTATGAGCTTCTGCAGAAATGGGAGAGCTGGAAGAGGCTGGGCGTAAAGGCCAGCGAGATGGAATCGGCCGCGCTGTTTGTGGTGGCGGCGGCGCTGGGATGCCGGTGCGGCGCCTGCTTTCATGTGATCTGGAATCAGGAAAGGGAGGCTGCCGGTCTGGATCAGGATATGAGTGAGGATACCTCCCAGTCTGTGCGTGTGGCTGTAGAGGGCCTGAAGCGCCTGATTGAAGAAGACCGGGCCGCGGGCAGATAAGGGGTCTGCTTCCGGAAAATCCTGCATAGACTGTACTCAAAAGAGCAAAACGTCTCAGGGAGTCTGCCGCAGCGGGAAGAACGCTGCGGAAAGCTTTGGGGCGCAGGAAGAGAGGGAGTCTTTTGCAGGAGCTGATTATCTCTCTGATGGAACAGTATGGATATCCGGGCATCTTTTTTCTGATTGCCCTGGAAAATATTTTTCCGCCCATACCGTCGGAGGTCATTCTGACCTTCGGCGGTTTTCTGACTACTTATACAAGCCTTGGAGTGCCGGGAGTCGTGGCAGCAGCCACTCTTGGCTCCCTGGCGGGAGCCATTGTGCTATATGGGGCCGGAATGCTGCTGAGCCCGGAAAGACTGAAAAAATTTGCTTCCGGCCGGGGAGGAAGCCTGCTGGGCCTCCGGCCGGAGGATGTGGAAAAAGCGGAGGGCTGGTTTCAAAAAACGGGGACAAAGGCAGTGTTTTTCTGCCGCTGCGTGCCGGTGGTACGCAGCCTGATTTCGATTCCGGCGGGCATGAGCCGCATGAAGCTGCCCCGGTTTTTTCTTTATACGGCGGCGGGCTCCCTGATCTGGAACATTCTTCTGGTGTCTCTGGGAGCCTTTGTGGGGGAATCCTGGGGATACATCGCCTATCTGGCAGGGGAGTATTCCCACGTGATGCTGATTGTGCTCGGGATCAGCGCGGCCAGCGGGGTAATCTGGATGCTGGGGAACCGGAAATGCCAGAAAAAGGAGAAAAATTAAGAATTTATGAAGGACTCTTTCCGGGAACCGGTAGCGGCCCCTGGGAAGTGCAGGAAATTCCATATGGGAACAACAATATCTGGTATCTGTCAAATGGACAGAAACAAGATGTTGTTGTTCCTCCTTTTTGTGCAAAATTGACAGGAAAAGTGCTTGATTTTTAAGAAAAATTAAGATATGATTAGTCCATGAGTGGTGAATCGTGGGAAAAGGTGGTTTTAAAGTGAAGGAAAGTGGGAGATAAAGCTTTAAAACGGCGAAAGTGGGGTGAAGGCCATGTTCCGCGGCGAATACAGTCATACAGTAGATGCCAAAGGCAGGCTGATCATTCCTTCCAAATTCCGGGAGCAGCTCGGAGAAGAGTGCATTGTCACCAGAGGACTGGACGGCTGTCTTTTCGTGTTTCCCTTAAATGAGTGGGAAGCCTATGAGGAAAAGCTGAAAAAGCTCCCGACGACGAATAAAAATGCCCGTTCCTTCGTAAGATTTCTGACCGCGGGAGCCACTTCCTGTGAGTTTGACAAACAGGGAAGAATTTTACTTCCCGCTACTTTGCGTAAGTTTGCGGGGATCGAAAAGGATGTTATCCTTGCCGGACTGCTGAACCGGATTGAGATCTGGAGCGAACAGAAGTGGAATGAAAATAACAATTACGACGAAATCGACATGGATGAGATCGCAGGCCAGCTGACAGAGCTTGGGCTGGATATCTAGAGAGCCGGGAGAGACCTATGGAATTTTCACATGTATCGGTCCTGCTGAATGAGACCATTGAACAGCTGAATATCCGGCCGGAAGGTATCTATGTGGACGGAACTCTGGGCGGAGGCGGACACTCCTATGAGATCTGCAGAAGACTTTCCGGAACCGGAAGACTTATCGGGATCGATCAGGACGCGGATGCTATCGCGGCAGCCGGAAAAAGGCTGGAGGAGTTTGGAGACCGGGTGACCATTGTCAGAAGCAATTACTGCCGGATGCGCCAGGTGCTTAAGGATCTGGGCATAGAGCGGGTGGACGGAATCGTGCTGGATCTGGGCGTTTCCTCCTATCAGCTGGACGCGGCGGACAGGGGGTTTACCTACCGGGTGGACGCGCCTCTGGACATGCGCATGGATCAGCGCCAGACAAAGACGGCGAAGGATATTGTGAATGAATATCCGGAGAAAGAGCTTTACAGAATCATCCGCGATTTCGGAGAAGAAAAATTTGCCGGGCCCATAGCAAGGCACATTGCGGCGGCAAGAGAGAAGAAACCCATAGAGACCACAGGGGAGCTGACGGAGATTATCCGCGGCGCGGTTCCGGTCAAAGTCCGCGCGGTGGGCGGTCATCCGGCGAAAAGAACTTTTCAGGCGATCCGCATAGAACTGAATCACGAGCTGGAGGTTCTTAAAAGTTCCCTGGATGATATGATTGATCTGCTGAATCCGGGCGGAAGGATCTGCGTGATTACCTTCCATTCTCTGGAGGATCGGATCGTGAAGACGATTTTTAGGACAAATGAAAACCCCTGTACCTGCCCTTCCAGTTTTCCTGTGTGTGTGTGTGGTAAGAAACCGAAGGGCAGGGCAGTTGTAAAAAAACCGATTCTTCCCAGCGAGGAAGAGCTTGAGAGAAACAAAAGGGCCAAAAGCGCGAAGCTTCGCGTGTTTGAGCGGATTTAGGAAAGTCAGGAAAAAAGATTATGGCAGAAATCAGAAGTATTTACACGGACAAAAGAAAAAATGACAGCAGAAGAAGGACAGGCTATGCGGATGTGGAAGGCACCGCTGTCCGTAAGCTTCAGACGAGGGAGAATCCCCGGGAGCGCCGGGAGAGACGCCGCCAGCCGGAGGTACGGCGGGTAGCCGGAAAAAAGTCTCAGGGCATGGGCCTGGGCTATGTGGTCTTTCTGACTGCGGCCTGCGGCCTGGCCTTGTGGGTCTGCTCCGGATATCTTCAGCTTCAGGCAGATAATACGGCGATTGTAAAGAACATTGCGTCCCTGGAATCTCAGCTTTCCGATCTGAAGACGGAGAACGATGATGAATACAACAGAGTAGTTACCTCTGTGGATCTGGAAGAGATCCGGGATATCGCCATCAATGAGCTGGGAATGGTATATGCCCAGGAGGATCAGGTGGTCCTTTATGACAGCGAGGGAAGTGACTATGTAAGGCAGTATGCTGACATCCCAGAGGAAGAGAGTGGACTGAAGGAAATACTTGGCACGATCACGGGTGATTGATTTGAGCAGTAGAAACAGAAAAAGAGGAGACCGCAGAGCGCTCCTGACCAATCGAATGAAACGCAAGCTGGCACTATTATTTACGATAATAGTGCTTGCTTTAATTGGAGTAAATGTACGCCTGGCCTATATCAACAAGACCAGCGGCGACAAATACACGAAGCGGGTGCTGGCCCAGCAGGATACGAACAGCACGCTGCTTCCTTACAGAAGAGGAGATATTCTGGACCGGAATGGAACCATTCTGGCCACCAGTGAAAAGGTCTATAATCTGATCCTGGATCCTTACGTGCTGTCTCAGAACGCGGACGAGGACCCGGAAAAGGACTGTGTGGAGCCCACGCTTCAGGCGCTGACCCAGTATTTTGAGCTGGACGCGTCTGAGCTTCGGACTACCTATAATGAGCATCTGGACAGCAGCTATGTGGTCCTGCTGAGACAGCTGACCAAGGACGAGATTTCCGATTTTGAGGCGCTGATGGAGGATGACGAGGAAGGAGCCAGAATCAAGGGAGTCTGGTTTGAAGATACCTACATCCGCCGGTATCCTTATAATTCCCTGGCCTGTCATGTGATTGGATATACGGTGACGGGCAACCAGGGTCAGACCGGAATTGAGCAGGAATACAGCGAGGTGCTCAACGGGACCAACGGCAGAAGCTATAAATATCTGAATGAGGATCTGGAGCAGTCCACTATGGTGCGCCAGCCCACAGACGGCCATACGGTGGTATCCACCATTGACGCGACCCTCCAGGAGATTGTGGAAAAATACATCGACAAGTTTATTGCCGATTACACCAATAAAAATACAGAAGGCCCGGCAGCCAAAAATATCGGTGTCATTATGATGAATCCCCAGAACGGAGAAATCCTGGCTATGGCCAGCAATGTGGACTATGATCTGAACAATCCTCACGATCTGGTGGCAAACGGCTATTTGACCCAGGAGCAGGCAGACGCCATGAGCGAGGAAGAGCTGCTGGACGCCAGAAATCAGATGTGGAGAAACTTCTGCATCAGCGACGGCTATGAGCCGGGATCCACAGTGAAGCCTCTGACCGTGGCCGCAGCCCTGGAGCTGGGAGTCGTTTCGGATTCCAGCACATTTCTCTGTGACGGCGGCCAGGTGGTGGTGGAAGGACAGCCCAAGATCAAATGCTCCAAGCGTTCCGGCCACGGTATCATCACACTGGAAGGCTCTCTGATGTTTTCCTGCAATGACGCTCTGATGCAGATCGGAGCCAGTCTGGGCTACGATAATTACCTGAAGTATCAGGAGATCTTTAATTTCGGCCTGAGGACCAATATCGATCTTCCGGGCGAGGCCAACAATGCCACGACAGTGTTCAACAAGGACACTTTGGGTGTGACTGAGCTTGCCACCAGTTCCTTCGGCCAGGGCTACAATACCACGATGATTCAGGTGGCCTCCGCCTTTTCCTCTGTCATCAACGGCGGCTATTATTATCAACCCCATGTGGTCAGAAAGATTCTGGACGCGGATGGAGGAACTGTGGAAAATATCAATCCGACGGTAGTACGGCAGACGGTTTCGGAGAAAACCTCTGCTCTTATACGCCAGTATCTGCACCACACCATGTATGGTGAGACAGATTCCAATGGAAACAATCCCACAGGGCGCAATGCCCGTGTGGCTGGTTATGCAATGGGAGGAAAGACAGGTACAGCCCAGAAGATTCCCCGTTCGGACAGAAAATATCTGGTTTCCTTTATCGGCTTTGCCCCGGTGGATAATCCCCAGGTAGTGTGCTATGTGGTGGTGGACGAGCCGAACGCCGCGGATGCCACATCCCAGGCCAGCAGCAGTTTTGCCCAGGAGATCTTTAAGAATATCATGAAAGAGGCCATGCCTTATCTGAACATTTACGCGACGGAAGAGATTCCGGCGGATATGCAGGATGAGGTGGACGCGGAGAACGCGGCGCAGGAAGAGGCGGCTGGAGAAAGCGGAGAACAGGAGCAGGAAGAGGAAGAGACGCTTCCGGAGGGAACCCTGGTAGATCCCAATACGGGAGAAGTGGTAACCATGCCCACGGAAGAGGAAGTGGAAAGTGAAGACGACGGAGATATGATGGGCGGAATTGAGAGCCCCATTCTTCCGGCGGACGGAAGCGGAGCGGACACTGGAGAAGGAGACGCTGCCCAGTAAAGCGGCATTCTGGCAGCGCTTTCGGGATAAACGCATAAAACAAAAGACCCCATAATAGGTTTATAACAAACCGTTTATGGGGTTTTTTATGAATACAAAGTGCAAAACCTATAACCGGAAAAAGATAGTGATTGTGTTTTCCGTCTGTTTTCTGGCGATGGCAGGTCTGGCAGCCCGTCTGGTATATCTTATGATCTTTGAGTCGGAATATTATCAGGAACTGGCTGAGGATCTTCATGAAAGGGAACGGAGCATCAAAGCGGCGCGGGGAAAGATTGTGGACGCCTCAGGCACGGTTCTTGCTGACAACCGGACCGTCTGCACCATTTCCGTGGTACACAGCCAGATCGAGGATCCGGAAAAGGTCATAGAGGTCTTAAGCAGGGAGCTGGAGATTTCTGAAGAGACAGTCCGGGAACGGGTGGAAAAGTACAGTTCCATCGAACGGATTAAGGCAAATGTGGAGAAAGAGATCGGGGACCGAATCCGCGCATATGAGCTGGCCGGTGTCAAGGTAGATGAAGATTTTAAACGGTATTATCCTTACGGGAGCCTGGCTTCCAAGGTTCTGGGCTTTACGGGAAGCGACAATCAGGGAATTATCGGACTGGAAGTGGTGTATGATGAATATCTGCAGGGAATTGACGGAACGATCCTTACAGAGACAGATGCCAGAGGAGTGGAGATTGCGGACGCGGGAGAGGAACGGGTGGAGCCGGTGCCGGGAAACGATCTCTATGTGAGCCTGGATTACAATATCCAGCTGTATGCCCAGCAGGCGGCGCTGAAAGCGCTGGAGGAAAAAGAAGCCACTTATGTGTCCATTCTGGTTATGAATCCGAAAAACGGGGAAATCTATGCCTGTGTCAATGTGCCGGAATTTGATCTGAATGATCCGTTTACGCTGAATACGGATACGGATACCAGCGGACTGACGACTCAGGAAAAGCAGGATCTGCTGAATCAGATGTGGAGAAATCAAAGCGTGAATGATACCTATGAGCCGGGTTCCACTTTCAAGACCATTACAGCGGCAGCGGCACTGGAAAAGGGTGTGGTCTCTCTGGATGACACCTTTAACTGTCCGGGATACCGCATGGTGGAGGACCGCAGAATACGCTGCCACAAGGTGGGAGGCCATGGAACGGAAACCTTTGTGCAGGCGATCATGAATTCCTGCAACCCGGTGTTTATTGATATCGGGCAGAGAATCGGCGTGGATGATTTTTACCGGTATTTTCAGCAGTTCGGACTGATGAGCAAGACCGGAATCGACATCCCCGGCGAGGCAGGCACCATCATGCACAAAAAGGAAAACATAGGGGCAGTGGAGCTGGCTACCATTTCCTTCGGGCAGTCCTTTCAGATCACTCCCATCCAGCTGGCCACAACCATCAGCTCCATCATCAACGGCGGAACCAGGGTGACGCCCCATTTCGGCGTGGAGATCCGAAACGGTGAGGGAGAGCTTTTAAAGAAATTTCAGTATGAGACAAAGGAAGGAATTGTCTCGAAGGAAACTTCGGAAACCATGCGTTATCTTCTGGAAAAGGTGGTTTCGGAGGGAGGAGGAAATAAGGCTTATATCGAAGGCTACCGCATTGGAGGAAAGACAGCCACCTCCCAGACCCTTCCCCGGGGAACGAACAAATACATTTCTTCCTTTGTGGGCTTTGCGCCGGCAGACGATCCGGAGGTGCTGGCCATGTGCATCATTCATAACCCCCAGGGGGTCTATTACGGAGGAACCATAGCGGCTCCCGTGATCCGGGATATTTTTGAAAATATTCTGCCTTATCTGGGAATTGAAAAGACGGAAGTCTGATTTGTGGTTGCGCGGAGGACAAAAAAAGCTTATAATGCTGATGCAGGAAAAGAACATGAGAGGTAAATGATTATGGATTATACGACGATACTGCCGGTATTGATTTCTTTTGCCATCAGCGCGGCTTTGGGCCCGGTGGTGATTCCGCTGCTGCGCAGGCTGAAGTTCGGGCAGACAGAGCGGGATGACGGCCCCAAAAGCCATCTGAAGAAGACGGGTACTCCGACTATGGGAGGTCTTATGATTCTGGCCGGAATCATTATCACATCCCTGTTTTATGTGAAGGATTATCCGAAGATTATTCCGATTCTGTTTGTGACAGCGGGCTTTGGAATCATCGGATTTCTGGATGATTATATCAAGATTATGCTGCGCCGGTCTGAGGGACTGACTCCGGGACAGAAGATGCTGGGACAGTTTCTGGTGACGGGAATTTTTGTGTTTTACTACTACAATCTGAAGGGCGGAGATATGGCCATGCTGATTCCCTTCATGCCGGGACATTATCTCCATCTCGGCTGGCTGGCTGTGCCTGTGGCTTTCCTGGCCATTATCGGTACGGTAAACGGAGCAAATTTTACTGACGGACTGGATGGCCTGGCTTCCAGCGTGACGGTTCTGATTGCCACCTTTTTCTCAGTGGTGGCCATCGGCACCCAGAGCGGCATTCATCCTATCACCTGCGCGGTGGTGGGAAGCCTGATGGGCTTTCTTCTGTTCAACGTCTATCCGGCCAGCGTCTTTATGGGAGATACAGGCTCTCTGGCGCTGGGCGGCTTTGTGGCGTCTACAGCTTATATGATGGATATGCCTATTTTTATTCTGATTGTGGCCCTTGTCTACTGGGTGGAGATACTTTCTGTCATGATCCAGGTGACCTATTTTAAAATCAGCGGAGGAAAGAGAATCTTCCGCATGGCGCCCATCCATCATCATTTCGAGCTGGGCGGCTGGTCTGAGACCAGAGTGGTAGCCGTATTTTCCATCGTGACAGCGATCCTCTGTCTCGTGGGAATCATGGCGCTGTAATCGTGAGAGACAGGGGAAAATATGGAAGCAGAATACAGGAGGAACCTGAACATGATAACGGATAAAAAGATTCTGGTGATAGGAAGCGGTGTCAGCGGCACCGGCGCAGTGGAGCTTCTGGAAAAAGCGGGCGCCTCTCCGGTGCTTTACGACAGCAGTGACCGGCTGACAGAAGAGGAAGTGCGTGGCCGTCTGCCTGAAGGAAGCCATGCCCGGATTATTCTCGGGGCCCTTCCGGAAGAGGTGAAAAAGGAGACGGAGCTTGTGATTTTAAGTCCTGGCGTGCCTGTGGATCTTCCTCTGGTGGAGGACATGCGTAAGAATGGGGCGAAGATCTGGGGCGAGGTGGAGCTGGCCTGGCATTTCGGAAAAGGAAAGGTGGCGGCCATAACCGGTACGAACGGAAAGACGACGACCACCACCCTGGTGGGCGAAATCTTCAAAAGCTGGTTTCCGGAGGTCTTTGTGGTGGGCAATATCGGAGACGCCTATACCCATGAGGCGCTGCGCATGACGGATAAAAGCGTCACCGCGGCAGAGATCAGCAGCTTTCAGCTGGAGACCATTGAGAGCTTCCATCCGAAGGTCAGCGCGATCCTGAATATTACGCCGGATCATCTGGACAGGCATCATACCATGGACTGCTATATCCGGACCAAGGAGCTGATTGCGAAGAATCAGGATGAGACAGACACCTGCGTTCTGAATTATGACGATGAGGAGACCAGACGCTTCGGAGAGCAGGTAAAGGCTTCGGTTCTGTATTTCAGCCGGGAGCATATACTGGATCAGGGCGTATTTCTGGACGGCACATCTATCGTCTACTGTGACGATGCTGTCCGCACCAAAATCTGCGATATCAGTGAGCTGAAGCTTCTGGGAACCCACAATTATGAAAATGTGATGGCAGCCATCGCGATCGCGGCGGCTATGGGGGTTCCGCTTCCGAATATCCGGGAGACTGTGATTCATTTTACGGCAGTGGAGCACCGGATCGAATTTGTGGCGGAGAAAAAAGGCGTAGCCTATTACAATGATTCCAAGGGAACCAATACAGACGCTTCCATCAAGGCGGTTCAGGCAATGAACCGGCCCACGGTGCTGATCGGCGGAGGCTACGACAAGCATGTGTCCTTTGATGACTGGATCGACTGTTTCGGCGATAAGGTGCAGTGGCTGGTGCTGCTGGGCCAGACTGCGGAGCAGATTGCCGAGACGGCCAGACGGCATGGTTTTACGAATATCGTGTTTACAGAAAGCCTGGAAGAGGCTGTAAAGGTCTGCGCTGAAAAGGCAAGACCCGGAGACGCGGTGCTTCTGTCGCCGGCCTGCGCAAGCTGGGGCATGTTCGACAATTACGAGCAGAGAGGAAGATTGTTTAAAAAATACGTCCGTGAGCTTTCAGATTAAAATGAGACAGGGAAGAGGCCGGAATAAAGGGGGAGCTTAAAGCTCCTCTGAACCTCAGATGCCGGTTTCTCCGGAACGGAGGTTATATGACAGGTCCGGATTCCACCGGAAAGGAAAGAAAGCAAAGGCGGGAGCCTTTCGATTACAGCCTGCTGCTGGTCGTGCTGATTCTGGTGGGATTCGGACTTGTTGTGCTTTACAGCACCAGTTCCTGGAATGGACAGGTGAAATTCGCGGATAAGGCCTATTACCTGAAAAAGCAGTTCTTTGCCACTTCCCTGGGTCTGGCGGCCATGTACGCGGTCTCCAAAATTGATTATCACCGGTGGGAGAAGCTGGCAGTGCCAGGGTATCTGCTGTCCCTGGCTCTGTCCACGGCGGTGCTGTTTTTCGGAGATGAGTACAATGGTTCCAAACGGTGGCTTTCTTTTGGCCCGATTTCTTTTCAGCCCTCGGAGTTCGCCAAGGTAGCAGTGATTGTGCTGCTTTCTTCGGTGATCAGCCGCCGGGTGCGGAAAATGACCTCCCTGCGCCAGATGTTTCTGATCATGCTTCTGATTCTCCCTATTGTGGGGCTGGTGGGCACAAACAACCTGAGCACAGCTATTATTATCATGGGCATAGCGGTAATTCTGGTTTTTACGGCAAGTCCCAAATATCTGCAGTTTATTGCCATGGGAGGTCTGGGCGCGGGTTTTCTGGCCGTGTTCTTAAGCGTGGAATCCTACCGGCTGGAGCGGCTTGCCATCTGGCGCAATCCGGAAGCCTATGAAAAGGGATATCAGACACTGCAGGGGCTCTATGCCATCGGCTCCGGCGGACTGTTCGGAGTGGGATTTGGAAACAGCATGCAGAAGCTGGGGTTCGTGCCGGAGGCCCAGAATGATATGATATTTTCCATTGTATGCGAGGAATTCGGATTGGTGGGCGCTGTGCTTCTGATGCTTCTCTTTCTGCTTCTGGTCTGGCGGCTGATGATTATAGCAGTCCATGTGCCGGATCTGCTGGGGAGCCTGATCGCCGCCGGGATTATGGGACATATTCTGATTCAGGTGATTCTGAATATTGCGGTGGTGACCAATACCATTCCCAACACAGGCATTACCCTCCCCTTTGTAAGCTACGGAGGCACCTCGGTGCTTTTTCTTCTGTCAGAAATGGGGCTTGCCTTAAATGTGTCCCGGAGCGTCCGTCAGGAACCATAACGCCCTGCCGGCATATCTTAATGGTATAGTGAGAACCGTGGAGGGAAAGGCTTTGGATTATCTGGAAATCGAGGGCGGCAGTCCGCTCTGCGGGGAAGTCCGCATACAGGGTTCCAAAAACGCGGTGCTTCCGATTCTCTCTGCTGCTCTGCAAAGCCCGGGCGTCACCGTGCTGGAAAACTGCCCTGATATTACGGACGCGGCCTCCATGCTGGAAATTCTGGAGGGCTACGGGTGCAGAACGCGCCGGGAAGGAAACAGGCTGGTCATAGATGCGGGAGAGGTGCATCCGGGCCGGGCGCCCAAGGACTGCGCCGGCGTCATGCGGTCTTCCATCATGCTTCTGGGAAGTCTGCTGGGAAGAATGGGGGAGGCTTTTCTTCCCTACCCGGGCGGATGCGTAATCGGAAAACGGCCTATCGATCTGCATTTGGAGGCTTTGCGGCAGATGGGGGCCCAGCTCTGGGAAGAACCGGAGGGAGTGCGGGCAGTCTGCCACCGCCCGAAAGGAGCAGAGATCAGACTCCCGTTTCCAAGTGTGGGAGCCACAGAGAATGTGATTCTCCTGGCTGTGCGGGCGGAAGGAGTGACAGTCCTTCGGAACGCGGCCAGAGAACCGGAGATTGAAGAACTCTGCCGTTTTCTTGCCTGTATGGGAGCCAGGATCGAAGGGGCAGGGACGGATACGGTCCGGATTCAGGGCGTGAAGGAGCTTCATGAGACAGAATACCGGATCATGCCGGACCGGATTGTGGCAGGAACCTATATGCTTCTGGCTGCGGCAGCCGGAGGAAAAGTGGTGCTCACAGATGTGCCTCTCGGGCAGCTGGCGGCTGTACGGCAGGTGCTGAAAATGATGGGAGTGCGCCAGGAAAGCCGGGGAGACAGCCTGCTTCTGTGGTGCCCGGGACGGTGCCGGGGAGGAATCCGTATCAGGACGGCTCCCTATCCGGGATTTCCCACGGATCTGCAGTCACCGCTGATGGCGGCCCTCTGTCTGGCCGACGGAGAAAGCATTATAGATGAGCAGATTTTTGAGGCCCGTTTTAAGGCGGCAAAGGAGCTGTGCCGGATGGGAGCAGGGATCCGTCTTCAGGGTTCAGAAGCTTTCATAAAAGGGACTGACCGGCTTATAGGAACGCAGGTGGAGGCAGAGGAGCTCCGGGGCGGGGCCGCCCTGTGCATCGCCGCCGCGGCCGCGGAGGGAAAGAGCAGAATTCTTCAGTACCATTATATTGCCCGGGGATATGAAAATATAATCAGGGATTTAAAAGACCTGGGGGTTATGGTACAATGTCGTTAGACATTGTACCGCGCCGCATGGCATCCCCCGGAGGGGCCATGTTCGGAGAACATGGTAAACTGATTCTGAAATCAATCTGCAGGCAGAGAAGATGAAGGAAAGAAAAATGAAAATTCAGAGAAAGAGGAAACGATCGGGAGGAGGCAGAGGATTCCTGGCGGCAGCCGTTCTGGTGCTGGTACTGCTGCTGGCAGGCGTGCTTGTGGTGACCCTGTTCCGGATCCGGGATGTGGAAGTGACGGGAAACAGCTTCTACACAGAAGAGGAGATTCGGGACCGGGTTATCACGGACAGATATACCTCAAATTCCCTGTATCTTTATCTCAAATATAAATATCTTAATACGGAAGAGATTCCCTTTGTGGATAAAATAGAAGTGACCCTTCTGGGCCCCGGAAAGGTCCGGATCCGGGTCTATGAAAAGAGCATCGTGGGTTATGTGGCTTATATGGGCTCAAATTTCTATTTCGATCAGGATGGAGTTGTGGTGGAATGTTCCTCGGAGATGAAAGAGGGTGTTCCCTGTATTTCCGGGCTGAAATTCAGCTCTCTGGCGCTGTATCAGAAACTTGCGGTGGAGGATGATTCCATTTTTGACCGGATTTTGACCATCACCCAGCTGGTAAAGAAATATGAGCTGTCGCCGGACCGGATCGAATTTTCTGATGATCTGTCCCCGACCCTTTATTTTGACCAGGTGCGGGTTGCTCTGGGCAACAGCGGATCCTTGGAAGAAAAGATAGGAAGGCTTTACGATCTCTTCCCGGATCTGGAGGGCCGCTCCGGCATTTTCCATATGGAAAATTATACGGAGGATTCCAAATTCATCAGTTTTGAGCAGGACGGCTGAGAGGAAAAAAGGCGCGTTTTTCCGCCATTTTTACAATTCTTCCAGGGACTGAATAGGAAAAATATTTTTTGGAAAACTTATAAATAAAGGTTGATTAATTATGGAAAAAAAGTTATCATATATTGTATGAGAAAATTCCGAAGATAAGATTTCAGAGAGATAGATCGAGAAATATTTTATAGACAGGAACAGGGATAGGAGGACAGGATCTTGCTTGAGATTATGATGAATGATACGGAGTCGGCGGCGAGAATTATTGTGATTGGAGTCGGCGGCGCAGGAAATAATGCCGTAAACCGGATGATAGATGAGCAGATTGGCGGAGTGGAGTTTATAGGAATCAATACGGACAGGCAGGCTCTGCAGCTGTGCAAGGCGGAAAAGACCATCCAGATCGGCGAGAAACTGACCAAGGGACTGGGAGCCGGAGCAAAGCCGGAGATCGGTGAGAAAGCTGCGGAAGAGAGCATGGAAGAGATCAAGGAAGCCATTCAGGGGGCCGATATGGTGTTCGTTACCTGCGGAATGGGCGGCGGCACAGGTACCGGCGGAGCGCCGGTGGTGGCAAGACTTGCCAAGGATATGGGAATTTTGACCGTAGGTGTAGTGACCAAGCCTTTTAAGTTTGAGGCGAAGACACGTATGAATAACGCGCTGGCAGGTATCCAGAAGCTGAAGGAGAGCGTGGATACCCTGATTGTGATCCCAAATGACAAGCTTCTGGAGATTGTGGATCGGCGTACTACCATGCCGGACGCGCTGAAAAAGGCGGATGAAGTGCTGCAGCAGGCAGTGCAGGGCATCACAGATCTGATCAATCTGCCGGCTCTGATTAATCTGGACTTTGCGGATGTACAGACCGTAATGACGGACAAGGGTATCGCCCATATCGGAATCGGTACCGGAAAGGGCGATGACAAGGCTCTTGACGCTGTAAAGCAGGCAGTGGCCAGCCCTCTTCTGGAGACCACCATTGTGGGCGCGTCCCATGTGATTATCAATATTTCCGGAGACATTTCTCTGATGGACGCAAACGACGCGGCCAGCTACGTGCAGGATCTGGCAGGCGAAGACGCGAATATTATTTTTGGCGCCATGTATGATGATACATACACTGACGAAGCGTCGATTACCGTTATCGCTACCGGCCTGGATGAAAAGAACACTACAAAGGTGCTGCCCAAGAGCAGCAGCTTCGGAAAGTTCTCCGGCACAGCCTCTAAGGCTGCAGCCACAGCTTCCGCGGCTTCCCACAGCCAGACAGGCACCCAGACAGAGACACCGTCCTTCAAGCCTCTGCCGGGCCTGAATAAGCCGAAGCGTCCGGAGAGCAGAATTCCGGAGACAGAGATCAAGATTCCGGAGTTCCTCCAGAGAAACAAATAAATAACAGTACGACAGGAAGCCGATGCGGGGCAGATGAGAGTCTGAACTGCAGCGGCTTCTTTTTTGTGCATGGTCTGAGAGGACTGCGCAAAGATGTTGATTTATCAAAAAGTACTTGATTTTTCCGGGAATATGGGGCAGTATAAGGAAAGAAGTTTTCATAATACAGGAGTAAAAACCATGTTTGTTGTAAGAAGAGTATACTGCAGGATTTTTCAGAAAGCCTTTCGGGCGGCTCTGCCCTTTCTCCCCTATCGGAAGCCGAAGCTTCTCCATTCCGTAAAAGAGATACCGGAAATATGCCGGAAGTGGAAAGTGGAGTCTGTCATGCTTGTCACAGACGCGGGAATCCGTTCCCTGGGGCTTACAGATTTTCTGGAAAAGACACTGGAAGAGAACGGCATCGACTGCTGCGTCTATGACCGTACGGTGGCCAATCCCACCATCTGGAATGTGGAGGAGGCGAGGGAGCTTTATCTGGAGAATGAAGCCCAGGCTATCATCGCTTTTGGAGGAGGCTCTTCCATGGATTGTGCCAAGGCGGCAGGAGCAAGAATCGTGAAGCCGAACCAGAGCATCAGCCAGATGAAAGGTCTTCTGAAGGTACATAAGCGGCTGCCTCTGCTGATTGCGGTTCCCACCACGGCGGGAACGGGAAGCGAGACGACTCTGGCTGCTGTCATCACAGACAGTGTGAAGCATCATAAATATCCGATCAACGATTTCAGCCTGATTCCTCTTTATGCGGTGCTGGATTATCATGAGACCGTGGGACTGCCCAAAAGCATTACGGCTTCCACGGGCATGGATGCCCTGACCCATGCAGTGGAGGCTTATATCGGAGGCTCTACCACCAGAGAGACAAGGGCCATGGCTGAGGAGGCTGTCAGCCTGATTCACCAGTATCTGAAGGCCGCTTACGATGACGGCCATAATAAGGCGGCCCGGAAAGGCATGCTGAAAGCGGCCTACTGCGCAGGCGTGGCTTTTACAAAATCTTATGTGGGATATGTGCACGCGGTGGCCCATTCTCTGGGAGGCCAGTATGGCACACCCCACGGACTGGCAAACGCAGTGCTGCTTCCTATCGTGCTGCGCATGTACGGTCCTTCCTGTGAGAAAAAACTGGCCCATCTGGCCCGGAATACCGGAGTGGTGGATACGGCCCTCAGCGATGAGGAGACCGCCCGGCTTTTCATCGACTGGGTACAGGAGATGAATGATTCCATGGGAATTCCCCGGAAGCTTTCCGGCATTCAGGAAGAGGACATCCCTCTTATGGCGAAGCATGCGGATAAGGAGGCCAATCCGCTGTATCCTGTGCCGAAGCTGATGAACAGGAAGGAACTGGAAGAAATTTATTATGCGGTGAAGGAGTAAGAGGCAATGGAGACGGAAAAGAAGCTGGAGCAGCTGGTGGCAAAGCAGAGAGACTATTTTGCGAAAGGGGAGACGCTTTCCGTGGAGAAACGCCTTCAGGCCTTGGAGCGGCTGGAAAAGGCGCTTCGAAACGGCGAAGAGGAGCTCTGCCGGGCCATGAAAGCAGATTTGGGGAAATCCTGTACAGAAGGGTATATGTGCGAGGTAGGGCTGACCCTGTCTGAGCTGGGATATGTGAAGAGGCATCTGCGCTCCTGGAGCAGAGATCGGAGAGCCCGCACACCGCTGGCGCAGTTCCATGCCAGAAGCTTTACGGTGCAGGAGCCTTACGGGGTCGTCCTTGTCATGTCGCCCTGGAATTATCCGGTGCTTCTGACGCTGGAGCCGCTGATCGGCGCTCTGGCAGCCGGAAACTGCTGCGTGGTGAAGCCTTCCGCTTATTCGCCGGAGACCTCCGCAGTGATGGCCAGGCTTCTTCGGAGCATCTTTCCGGAAGAGTATGTGGCAGTGGTAGAGGGCGGCAGACAGGAAAACCAGGGGCTGCTTGCCCAGAAATTCGATTATATTTTCTTCACCGGAGGCGTCAATGTGGGAAAACTGGTGATGGAAAAGGCCAGCGCCCATCTGACGCCTGTTACGCTGGAGCTGGGCGGAAAGAGCCCCTGCATCATTGATGAGCACGCAAACCTGAAGCTGGCGGCCAGAAGACTGGTATTTGGAAAATATCTGAACTGCGGCCAGACCTGTGTGGCGCCTGACTATGCGCTGGTGCACAGCAGAGTAAGGGAACAGCTTCTCACATATATAAAGAAAGAAATTGTCCGCATGTACGGAGAGCATCCCCTGGAAAATCCGGATTATGGGAAAATTATTAATCGGAAGCATTTCGACCGTATTCTGGGCCTGATAGACCGGGATAAGCTGGCATGGGGCGGGAAAAGCAGCCCGGAAAGCCTGCAGATAGAGCCCACGGTTCTGGATTCTGTGGAGCCGGGGGATCCGGTGATGCAGGAAGAGATTTTCGGCCCCGTGCTTCCGATACTGACCGTGGATTCCATGGAGGAAGCCCTTGCCTTTGTGAACAGCCGTCCCAAGCCCCTGGCTCTGTATATCTTTACCCAGGATAAGCAGGTGGAGCGGATGTTCCTGAAAAGAGCCTCTTTTGGCGGCGGCTGCGTCAATGACACAATCATCCACCTGGCCACCTCGGCCATGGGCTTCGGCGGTGTGGGAAACAGCGGTATGGGCTCTTATCACGGGAAAAAGAGCTTTGAGACCTTCAGCCATGAGAAGAGCATCGTAAAGAAGTATACCTGGCTGGACCTGCCCATGCGGTATCAGCCCTACACAAAGATGAAGGATAAAATGATAAGAATGTTTCTGAAATAAAAGCGGTCCCGAAGACCGAGAAAGAAGAAGAGAGTCCGGCAGGGCTTCAGGCTTTGGAAAAGCCAGAAAGCTCTGCCGGACTCTCTTCTTGAACAGCCGGGGCCTGGCCCCGGCTGTCCGGTGATGCTGTTCTTATTCATATTTCATAATTTCCTTTTTCAGCCTTCGGATAATCTTCTTCTCCAGCCTTGAAATATAAGACTGGGAGATTCCGAGCAGATCCGCCACCTCCTTCTGGGTCATTTCCTTGCCCATGGGGTTTTTCAGGCCGAAACGGAGCTCCACAATGGTCCGTTCCCGTTCTGACAGCTTCTGGATGGCCTTATCCAAAAGCTTCCGTTCCATTTCCGTCTCAATGTCCCGGTAGATCACATCCTCATCCGTTCCCAGAATATCCGAGAGCAGAAGCTCATTTCCGTCCCAGTCCACATTCAGAGGCTCATCGATGGACACCTCCAGCCGGGTTTTGTTATTCCGGCGCAGGTACATGAGAATTTCATTTTCGATGCAGCGGGAAGCGTAGGTGGCCAGCTTGATGTTTTTGCCGCTGTTGAAGGTGTTGATGGCTTTGATGAGGCCTATGGTTCCAATGGAAATCAGATCCTCCACGCCCACGCCCGTGTTGTCGAATTTTTTTGCTATGTATACCACCAGACGGAGGTTGTGTTCGATGAGAAGAGAGCGGGCGGCGTTCCCTGTCTCGGTTCCCAGCTCCCGGATAGCCTGGGCTTCTTCCTCCGCTTCCAGGGGAGCGGGGAGAACCTCTGCGCCTCCGATATAATGAACGTCATTCTGCTTTCCCATAAAAAGAGCAGAAAAATTCGGTACCAGTTTTAACTGAATCTGGTTTGGAATTGCCACTTTAATCAGCATTGTTGTTGTTTCCTCCTAAAATTGATTTCGGTTCCAGCAGGTCCGGATGCAGTAAGATGCCGTATTCCTTTTTGGAAGAAAGTGGTTCTTTTGTAACTCCGAGCAGAGGGCGTTCCACACGGCAAAGGGTGCGCCCCTCTGACTCAATCTGAAGAAAATCTGCGTAAAATGCGGGCAGCAGGCCGTCTTTCTTCCCGATGCTGTGAAAGGGCACCGGATAGAACAGCACATCCCCGGCTCCGCAGAGCGCCAGCTGCAGTTCTTTCGTCAGGATGCTGACCGGTTTTCCGAATACAGGATCATGAAGTCCGTTTCCTGTATCTACAAGCCCTCTGAGCTTTAAAACGCGGCCGTGAAAGCCCAGGGTCACGGAATATATGTGCCGTTCTTTCTGGCGGAAACGGGTCAGCCAGCCCATTCCCAGTGACAGAAGCCAATAGCTTAAAATGGAAAGGCCAAGGAAAGGATAGACGGGAAAACGAATATAGTTCTGGAGCCAGCCGAAGATTCCTCCCAGCAGAAAACTGCACAGATAAAGAAGAATCAGGGCTTTTCCAAATATCCGAAGTCCCCGGGTTTTCAGTCCCAGCCAGACCATGACAGCGGCGATGGCGGTGTGCAGAAGCAGAAAACCGGCCGGAGGGCAGCCTGGGAAAAGCGCGTAAATCAGGCACAGCAGGCCGCTTCCCAGGGCCGCGCAGAGGAGCCTGCGGATCCGTCCGGCAGAGAGCTTTAAAAGCCTTGCGGTGACGGACAGCAGCAGGTAATCCAGCAGCAGGTTTTCCAGAAACAGCACATCTATGTAAAGCACATAGTACACAGTCCACCTTCTTTCTGCTCCCCATTATAGGAAATGTGTTCCGCGAAATATGTCAAAGGAAGGGAGAAAGAGGGTGAATTTTTCTCCTGTTTTTCGACAGTTTCCGCAGAAAAATTTTCCCGGTTGCAACATTTGGGACGGTGTGAGACTCTTATGTTATAGAAATGCATTTCTGAACGGATGAAGGCACAGTCTCCTGGGACTGTCATATGCATATGAGGTGTGGGAATGGAACGTTTTTTGAAATTGTATGGGGAAGTGTATCAGGATTTGTACCGGTTTGCCTGCTATTATCTGGGAAATCCCCAGGATGCGGAGGACGCGGTCCAGGATGCGGCGCTGGCTGCCTGGAAGCATTTCGGGGAGCTGAAAAGGGAAGAGGCTTTCCGGGCCTGGATCTTTCAGATTCTGGTCAATATCTGCCGCAGGTCTCTGCGGAGAAAGGGACGGTACGGATTTCTGTCTGAAGATCCGGCAAAGGATCAGGAGGTCTGGAAGAAGGAGCTGCAGGAGCAGAATTTGTCGGAACGGCTGGAGATTCTGGAACTGCTTTCCGGGCTGGATGAGGAGGAACGTCTGATTGTGCTGCTTTTTGTGTTCGGCGGCTATAAGGGAGAGGAGATTGCCGGAATGCTGGGACGCCGGCAAAGCACGATCCGCTCCCGGTACCGGCGGGCGCTGAAGAAGCTGGAGCAGATGCTTCAGAAAAAGGAGGAGAAGGAATGAAAAAAGGCAGAGAGTTTCTGGACAGGCTGAAGGCGGACGGGGAGAAGCTTCCGGTTCCGGAGAGCCTGAAGCCGGAATGGATCGAAGAGGATCTAACGAAGTACGAAGAAAAGCATAGAGAAGGATTTCGAAAAAAATTTTTCCCGAAGAAGGGGCTTCGCCGGGGATTGGCAGCCGCGGCCTGTGTCTGCCTGATGGGAGCCGCGCTTCTGGGAGTATACCGGATGGGACTGCTGTCTCCGGAGCCGGCGGGGGTCTCCGGCAGCCAGGGACAGACAGAAACGCCAGAAGAGGATTCTGCGGCAGAAGGAAAGGAAGAGCAGGATACCATCCGGTCTGCGGCGGACAGCTATGAGGAGATTTACCAGCTTCTCGGAAGGGGCTCAGAGGAGATCCAGGTTCAGAACGGAGAGGCGGAACAGTCCGGACTGGCCGGCACAGAAAGCTTCCAGGGAGCTGTGGAAGAAAGCCAGGCCGCGGCGGATGAAAGCGTGAAAGAATACGGACAGACAAATGTTCAGACAGAAGGCGTGGAGGAAGGAGACCGGATCAAAAATGACGGCAGATATCTCTATCAGCTGGCCGTACGGAAGGGAGAGGATGGGGAAAACTTTCAGGGGATACAGATTGTGGATACCCGGGGAGAAAAGGGGCTCCAGGAAACCGCCTTTGCGGGAAATTTTGAGTATCCCCGGGAATTTTATGTCCAGGGTGATCTTCTGATTGTTCTGGAGGACGGTTATGATACGGCGGATTTTGTATCTCAGGAAGGAAGTGTCAGAGAGAACTCCGCGGCGGAAAGCCAGGAGATCGCTGTCTGCACAGACGTATGGTACACGCACAATCAGTATACCAAGATTCATCTCTATGATATCTCAGACCGGGCCAATCCGAAGCTTGAAAAGACCTTTCGGGTGGACGGAGCCTACAGTACTTCACGGCTGGCTGACGGATATTTCTACTGTTTCAGTTTTTATGTGCCTGAGACAGGAAGAGAGGAGACAGATTACTATTCTTATATTCCGGCCGTGGAGGGAGAGCTGATTCCCGCAGAGGACATTTTCTGCCCGGAAGATGGAAGCGCCCGGGAATATCTGGTCATGGTGTCCATTGACCTCAGCAGGCCGGAGGAGATTCTGGAGAGCCGGGCGGTAATGGCGGACAGCGGCATGCTTTATGTAAGCCGGGAGAATATTTACCTGTCATCCTGGCATTCCATCTATGAGGATCAGGTATCGGTGGTTTACGGGGACGCTCAGGAGATGCAGCAGGAAGGCATGACCGTTTCCGATGCGGGAACGGTCAGAGACTATACAGAGATTCTGCGGTTTTCCTATGACAGCGGCAGATGACTGGCGAAGGCCCGGGGACGTGTGCCGGGCAGGCTTCTGGACAGCTTCAGTCTGAATGAAAGCGGAGGTTATCTGCGGGCGGCTGCCACAGTTACCGAATGCGGCAGGCTTCAGATGACGAAGGATGAGACCGGAGAGGTGCTGGGGTATGCCTATGTGATTCCGGAGGAGAATGAGGGCCTGACCAACAGTCTGTATGTGCTGGATGAGAATTTGAAGATAACAGGAAAGATCGAGGGGCTGGCTGCAGGCGAACAGATATATTCGGCCCGTTTCTTGGGAGATACGGCTTATTTTGTGACCTTCCGGCAGACGGATCCGCTGTTTGCGGTGGATGTAAGCAGCCCGGAGGAGCCTGAGCTTCTTTCCGAACTGAAGGTCAGCGGTTTTTCCGAGTATCTGCATTTTTATGGAGACAATCTGCTGCTGGGCCTGGGATTTGAGGCAGATGAGAACACCGGAGAGCAGAAAGGACTGAAGCTTTGCATGTTTGACATCAGCGATCCGGCAAATGTCTCAGAACAGACACGGCTGGAGCTTGCGGGAGACGGATACAGCTATCATTACAGCCCGGCTCTCTATGATTATAAAAGCCTCCTGATCGATCCGGAACGGAATCTGATTGGGTTTGAGGCGCAGGGAACAGCAGGGAATGTTTCCCGTCAGGCCTATCTGGTGTATTCCTATGAAAACGGGAGCTTTGTAAAGAAGCTGGAAATCGTCATGAAAAACAGCACTGGCGGATACGACAGCTGCCGGGGAACCTTTATCGGAGAGAGCTTTTACCTGCTGATTCAGGATGGCAGCGTACAGGAGTATAGTCTGGAGACCGGCGAACTGCTGGAAGAGCTGTAAGGTCTCTGAAGGCATATGCCGTCATTTTCTGAAAATCAGAATACAGAATAGAATACTGCCTCTTGACAGGGCTTGTTTCCTGCTTTATAGTAGACATGGAAAATAAAAGGAAAGAGGTGTAAGAATGATTATTATTACCTGCTGATTCAGAAACTGAAAAAGGCATGACAGAAGCCGGGAGAGATTCCGGGGAGAGACTCGGCCCAAAGGGACCGGGAGAGCGGTGCATCTGTCATGCGCGCAGGAATAATATCTTCTTACATTTGACATAATTTTCATGGAAGAACACAGGGTGAGTCTGCTCTGAAGAGCGTTCAGACATGCATGAGAGAATGGGTGCAGGAAGTGTATTCCTGCACCTTTTTGCGCGCGCAAAACCGGCCAGGGACAGTGGGCCGGAGACCGCGCCGGATGCATGGGAGGAATGCTTTATGTCACTTATCAATGTCAGTCATCTGACATTTTACTATGAAGGAAGCTCCGACAATATTTTTGAGGATGTGTCCTTTCAGATTGATACAGACTGGAAACTGGGCTTTATCGCCCGGAATGGCCGGGGGAAAACCACGTTTCTGAAGCTTCTGATGGGAAAATATGAGTACAGAGGAACCATTTCTTCGGAGGAAAGCTTTGATTATTTCCCGTTTGAAGTGAGTGATATGGAAAAGACAGTGCTGGAGATTGTGGAAGAGCTTCATCCGGACTATGAATTCTGGAAGCTCTGCAGGGAACTGACGCTGCTTCATGTGGACGCGGATGTGCTCTACAGGCCTTTCCGGACTTTGAGCAACGGCGAGCGGACAAAGGTAATGCTGGCGGTTCTGTTTTCCAGGGACAACCGGTTTC